>CAZBBU010000222.1:0-3562 GCA_964489965.1 uncultured bacterium | reverse complement strand
CCCACCACCGATTTCCCTGTCTCCGCGCCGCGCAGCGGATAGTTCACCGATGCCGCCAGGCTGGCGGCGGCGGTGGCTTCGCTGGCGCTGTTCTCGAAGCGCACGCCCAGCTCTTCCAGAATGTCGTGAGCATCGTGCAGCACGTCCATCAGGTGCGAGATGGGCGCGCCCTGGTAGCCCGATACATAGGCCACTCCGGACTGCAGGAGCGCCTTGGTGACGGCGAGAATGCCCTCGCCGTGAAACACCTCGCCAGCGCCCTGGCGCAGTTTCTCGACTTCCTTGACGAATGATCTCTCAGCCATCGGACTCCTCCCGATCCAGTCGGCCGCGGGCCTGCCGCAGCCGACCGTTCTATTGCATAAGTGACACGAGCATGGTCGCGAGGGGCGGGAAGGCTACGATCAATGCCAGCACCGCCAGTTCGATAAGCAGAAACGGTGCCGCTGCCGCATAGACCTCCGTGAACCCGGTTCCTTTGGGCGCCACGCCCTGCATGACGATCAGCAGCAAGCCGAATGGGGGGGTAAGAAAGCTGATTTCCATGGCGATCAGAAACAGCACCCCGAGCCAGATCAGGTCAACCCCCGCCGCCTGCGCCATCGGGATGAAAAACGGCAGTGTGATCATGATCATGCTGATCTGGTCGACGAAGCAGCCCAGCACCAGCAGAACCAGCAGCATGCCGATCACCAGCATCAGCGGCGACAGCTCGAACTGCGCCAGGGTGCCGAGCAGTCCGTTACTCGCACCGGAAAAAGCCAGCAGCTGCGAGAAGGTGGTGGACGCCACCAGCACGAACAGGATCATCACTGAAATCTTGGCCGTCTCCCTCAGCGCCGTGAACAGCGCCTGGCTATTCAGCGCCCGATAGCCGAGGGCCGCGATTGCGGAAGCGACCGCGCCGAAGGCGGCCGACTCGGTCGGCGACGCCCAGCCGGCGAGCATGCTCCCGACCACGACGACGAAGATGCCCAGCAGCGGCACCACATCGAACACGAACGGCCGCCAGCGCGCCCAACCGCGCACGTGGTCCACCTGATAAGCCGGCGCCAGCTTGGGGTTGAGCTTGCAGCGCACGATCACGTATGCCAGGAACGCCAGCCCCATCAGCAGGCCGGGCACGATCCCGGCAATCAAAAGCCGAGAAATGGAGATCTCGGCCAGACTGCCCAGAGTTACCGCCAGCGCCGAGGGCGGAATCAGCATGGCGACGCCGCCCACGGCCATGATCGGGCCCATGGCGATCGCCGGGTGGTAACCGCGCTTGAGCATATCCGGCAGCAGGGTGCTACCCATCATGGCGGTATTGGCGATACTGGAGCCCGACAGAGTGGCGAAAGCGGTGCCGCCCAGGATCGACACGATGGACAGCCGTCCTGGCACACCGGCGATCAGCCGCTCGATCGCGACGATGGCGCGGTAAGCGAGCCCAGTGTGGAATAGGATCTCCCCCATCAGCACGAACAGGGGAATCGGGACTAGCGAGAAGCTGTTGACCGCCTCGGCGGTGTTGCGGGCGAGCTGCATCAGGCCCATCTCACCGCCGAGGAAGAAATAGGCTCCGACCAGGTTCACTGCCAGGAAGGCGAACACCACCGGCAAGCCAAATGCCATCAGCACGATGAGCGAACCGACCAGCAGCAGGAGGCTGTAGTACCACTCCATCATCGCGCAACGTCTCCCCGCCACGCTCGCACCAGTCGGTGCCCGAACTCGACACACAGCAGCAGGAAGCACAGGCCTACCGGCAGCAGCAGCCACCACTCGGGGATCACCAGCACCTTGTACTGGACCGAGCCCAGCTTGTAGGCCTCCGCCATCACCAGCGCCGTCAGGTAGGTAAAGGCGGCGTTGATCAGCAACCCCAGCGTGTCTGCCATCAGCTCCAGGATGCGCGCTCCGCCTGGCGGCAAGGTACGCAGCAGCATGTCGATGCGGATGTGAGCGCTGTGGTAGAGAACCCAGGGTGCCGCAAGAAAAGTACCGAAAGTGAGTCCGTACTCGCTCACCTCCATCGCCCACCTTACTCCTGGCAGTGCGGTATTGCGGGCGATCACGTCGTAGGTGATCAGCAGCGCCAAGATACCGAGGATGGCGCCAGCCAGAATCCCCAACGCCTCCATCAGCAGGTGGTAGAGACTGGCGGGGCCGGTCTTGGCCCCTGCCGACCAGTTTGCAGCGCCTGTGCCCTGCATGCTTACTTGCTCAGCAGTTCCCTAAGCTTAGGTCCGTGCTGAGGGCTCTGCTTGATGATGGACTCCCAGCCGGCCCGGTAGGCCTGGTCGACCCAGTATTGCGCCTGCTCGCCCTCAAAGGCGATGGCTTGAATGCCGGAATCAGCCTGGCGCTTGCGCTCGGCCTCATTGACGGCGGCATTAGAGCTGTTCCGGTCTTCCAGCCAGGCTGCCATCTTGGTCAGGTAGGCTCGCTGCTCGTCGGTGAGGCTCCTCCACTTGTCGTGGTTGATCAGCACTCCGACTTCCACCGTGTAAAAGCCTGGATCGACCCGATATCTGGTCTGCTCGTGCCAGCCCAGGTCGAAGATGCCCTCCATCGGCCAGCCATAACCGTCAACCACGCCGCGCTCCAGCGCGGTGTAGACTTCGCCCGGCGGCGTCTGCATCACCGTCGCCCCCAGGCTGCTGAAGAAGTCGCGATAGACCGGCGTGACGCGGATCTTCAGGCCTGTCAGATCCGGTGCCTTGATCGGCTTGTTCAGATAGAGATGGAACTGGTTGCCATAGTTCGTGTAGGCGAGGTAGTGCGCGTTCAGCTTTTCCCGCCATAGGTCTTCGATGTACTTCCAGTCGCCGCTGGCGCGCAGCTCCTGCGGTGAGCGCTTGCTCAGCTTGAGCGCCTCGGCCTCGGGCATGAGATTGCTGTAGAAGGCGCCCGGCGCCAGGATCACGTCCACTACGCCGTTGCGGATGGCGTTACCGAGCTGGAATGGCGGCATCGCCTCCGGACCGCCCATGATCCGGAACCGCACCGGAGCGGCAGGGTCGGAATTCACCTTTTCGACGAATTCGTCAAAGGTCCGCGAGATAGCTGAACCGGCGGAAAAGCCGCTGATGGTCCTGAGGACCGTTTGGGCAGCTACCACGCCGGGCGCCAGCCCAGCGACCGTGATCACCAAGGCACTTAGGATGCCAGCAAGCCTGTTACCAGACGACATTCTCTGCTCTCCTCCTCATTAACGCGGCCCGTTCTGCGCGGGTTCCTGCGCCTGCTTTAAAGCAATTCCTATCTATTTATCAATAAAGTATTTATACGCACAATATTTGCCGGCTCTCGACCTCTTGGTGTTGCTGTTCCGTCAACCACATCGGGCTCCCTGCCGATCTGATCATTGATCAGCGCGCGGAACAACCTCTTTCTAAGCTCGGCCGCCGCCCTGACGGGGTAGCGACACTGGCTGGATCAGGACACGGCTCTGGCCTTGGCCTGCTGTGGTTCCGGCTCCTCCTGAACGGCATGGCTGCGTGGCTTGCTGGCGAGCCTGAGCGCCGTCAGCTCCTCCCGCTCCCGCTCGGCCAGCCGATGCGCCTGGAACTTGCCG
>CAZBBU010000221.1:0-3578 GCA_964489965.1 uncultured bacterium | reverse complement strand
GTTGACGGTGGCCTGCAGCACTCACTGGCATACGGCTGCATCCCGGACCTGTTCGTTGGTGACCTGGATTCGGCCCGCCAGGACGACCTGAACCGCATCCCGGGCGTCAGGCGCCAGCTCTTCGAGGCTGACAAGGACAGGACTGACCTGGAACTGGCCGCGGACGAGGCGCTGGGCCGCGGTGCCGACGAGCTGCTCATCGCGGGTGCGCTTGGCGGCCGGCCGGATCACAGCCTGGCCAATCAGCTGCTGGCCGCCAGGATCCGCCGGCAAGCGGGCGTACGCGTGTGCCTGGCGGGCGCCGGCGCCATCGCCTGGCCACTGGCGGCCGGTGATTCCCTGGATCTTCCCGTCTCCACCGGCAGCACCTTCAGCCTGCTCGCCCTGGAGCCAGGCTGCCGCGTGTCGGTGACGGGGGCGCGCTACCCGCTCGCAGGTGCGGAGTTGCCGTTCGGCAGCGGGCTGGGAGTATCAAATGTCAGCAGCGGCTCCAGCCGGGTAAGCGTGGAAAGTGGTCTGATCATGGCGATGGTGCTCGACAGTGAGGTTTGACGCACGGAACATCAGGCTGGTGCTGCAGGAACTGGGCTTCCCCTCCGGCAGCGTGCTGGTGCACACGAGCGCAGCCATGGTCCTGTACGGCATGCTGAACGAGGCGCGTGACGTAGACCTGGCGGCGAACGAAACCGGCTGGAGACACGCTCTCACGCTGGCCAGTCCCCGGGCCGCCAGCATCGACCAGGTGGTGGAGCCACTGCCCGGAGTGGAGGTGTTCAACGGCTGGCTCGGCGAGTCACTGGACGACCTGTTTGCACGCAGCAACGAGGTCCAGGGCCTGCTGCTGGCGGCCCCGCACGACATACTGGAGTTCAAGCGGCGACTGGACCGCCCCAAGGATGCACCTCACATTCGCCTTCTGGAAGAGTTCATTTGCAATAATCACTGACTGATGACAGCTCCCCTGATTCCCGTACGAGAACTGAGACAGCACGAAGGCCAGACCGTCACCCTGCAGGGCTGGGTTCACAACCGGCGGAATCTGGGTGGGATCAGGTTCCTGCTGCTGCGGGATTTCAGTGGCGTAGCGCAATGCGTTTTCCAGGGTGTGGAGCTGCCGCTGCACGAGAGCAGCGTGCGGGTAAGCGGCAAGGTGGTGTCAAGCCCCAAGGCTCCGGGCGGCGTTGAGGTACAGGCCACGGACCTGGAGGTCGTCACAGAAGCGCTGGTGCCGCCGCCCGTGGAGATCAGCAAGGAAGAGTGGCACGCCAACCCGGAGACGCTCCTGGCCTACCGAGCCGTCACGGTCCGCGGCCTCAAGGCCCGGGCCACGCTCAAGGTTCAGGCGGAACTGGTGCGCGCCTTCAGGCACTTCCTGGACAGCCAGGGCTTCACGGAGATATTCACACCCAAGCTGGTTGGTGCCGGCGCCGAGGGTGGCGCCAACATGTTCGAGGTGGACTACTACGGCAAGAAGGCCTACCTGGCCCAGTCACCGCAGCTGTACAAGCAGATCATGGCCGGAGTGTTCGAGAAGGTGTACGAGACCGCGCCGGTGTACCGTGCCGAACTGTCACACACCGTCAGGCACCTGGCCGAGTACCTCTCACTGGACGTGGAGTTCGCCTTCATCCAGGATGATGCGGACGTCATGAACCTGCAGGAGCAGCTGGTGCGCACCGTCATGCAGCAGGTGAGTGA
This sequence comes from uncultured bacterium, assembly GCA_964489965.1. Lineage (GTDB taxonomy): Bacteria > Deinococcota > Deinococci > Deinococcales > Trueperaceae > CALDPK01. The sequence goes on along the minus strand of CAZBBU010000221.1, from coordinate 1,880 downwards.
CAGCTGCCGTGAGGAGTTCGAACTGCTGGGTGCCGAGCCTGCCAGGGCGGAAGCACCGTTTCCGCGCATCCCCTTGCTGGAGGCGCGCGAGCTGGTGAAGGAACGCTACGGGCACGAGTCCGGCGGCAAGGACCTGGACCCTGAGGCGGAGCGGCTCATCGGCCGCTGGGCACTAGAGGAGCACGGCAGCGACTTCGTGTTCGTGACCAACTACCCCCAGGCCGCCAGGCCTTTCTACACCTATCCGATCGAAGGAGGCCTCACCCGCGGGCTCGACCTGATCTTCCGGGGCACCGAGATCTCCTCCGGTGGCCAGCGCGTGCATGACCACTCCACACTGGTCAGCGAGCTCAAGGCCCGCAAGCTGGATCCGGAAGCGTTCAGCGGCTATCTGGAAGTGTTCCGGCATGGCATGCCGCCCCACGGTGGCTTCGCCATCGGCGCGGAGCGGCTGACTGCCCTGCTGCTGGGAACCGGCAACGTGCGTTTCGCCCGAGCTTTCCCACGCGACGCCGGCCGCCTGGACCCTTAAGCCTCAGACGGTCTCGAACAGCGGCAGTGCCCTGCGGCCCTGCATGACCATGTGGCAACCGCGGCAGCGCGGCTCGTAACTCTCGGAAGCGCCCACCAGGATCACCGGGTCCTCAAAGTGCGCGGGCTGCCCGCCGATCAGACGCTGCGTCCTGGTGGCAGCCCGCCCGCAGCGGCAGATGGCCGTGAGCTTGGTGACGAACTCGGCGTGCGCCAGCAGATCGTTCATCATCCCGAAAGGCACTCCCCTGAAATCCAGGTCAAGCCCTGCCAGGATCACCCGCTTGCCGGCCTCAGCCAGCTCAAGTGACAGGGGCACGATCTGCTCGTCAAGGAACTGCGCCTCGTCGACCGCCACCACCTGCGAGTCGTAGCTGATGAGCCGGTCAAGCTCCATCGTGTCGGCAACACCCACCGCCTCAAGCCTGCCTCCGTCATGCGAGGCCACCGCGGCCGCGTCATACCGGTCGTCGATCGCGGCTTTGAACACCTGTACGTTCTGCCGGGCAATCAGCGCCCGCCTGACGCGCCTGATCAGTTCCTCGGACTTGCCGGAGAACATCGGGCCCACGATCACCTCAATCAGACCGGGGGAAAACTCCTGGAAATACATGTCAGCCATGCTACCGCCTGCCAGCGTTCAAAGTGGGGCGAAGCCGGCAATGGCCAACTGATAGAGTGCTCGGGTATGGAACGAATGCACGGAACAACCATCGTGGCGGTCCACAGGGACGGCGTCTCGGCCTTGGCCGGTGACGGTCAGGTGACCCTGGGCGACACGATTGTGAAGAAGGGTGCCGTCAAGGTACGCGCGCTCGCGGAGGGCAAGATACTGACCGGCTTCGCGGGCACAGTGGCGGACGCCTTCATGCTGCTCGACAAGTTTGAATCCAACCTGGGTCCGGCGCGTGACAACCTGATGCGTGCGGCCGTGGAAACCGTCAAGGAATGGCGCAGTGACAAGATGCTGCGCAACCTGGAGGCGCTGCTCATAGTGGCGGACGCAGAGCAGATCCTGACCCTCTCGGGCATGGGTGACATCATCGCGCCTGACGAGAACGTGGTCGCGGTCGGCTCCGGCGGCGCCTACGCGCAGGCGGCCGCACTCGCCATGCTGCGCAACACTGACATGCCGGCCACCGAGATCGCCGAGAAGGCGCTTCTCATCGCCTCCGAGATTGACATCTACACGAGTGGCAACGTGACGCTCCTGAGCGTCGGCGGCGAGGCTGCTTCATGAGCGAACTCACCAGGGTTGCAGCCACTGAGGGCGAATTCTCGCTGACTCCGCTGCAGATCGTGGAGGAGCTCGACCGCCACATCGTCGGACAGGCCAAGGCCAAACGCAG
>CAZBBU010000220.1:2481-3584 GCA_964489965.1 uncultured bacterium | reverse complement strand
TTGTCAATAGTGCCTTGGCTGCTAATATGGACTCGTGTCCAACATCCGTGATGTGGCACGCCTGGCCGGTGTGTCAGCAACCACAGCCAAAAGGGCGATCAGGGAGCCGGAACGGCTGGCTCCTGCCACGCTTGAACGGGTGCTGGCGGCGATAGAGAGCCTCCAGTACGAACCCGATCAGGTGGCCTCGGCCCTGCGCAGTGGCCACAGCACCACAGTGGGACTGATCATCGGCAGCATCGTCGAGCCGTTCTTCGCCTACATCACCCGCACCATAGTCCACGGCATACGCGAGCGCGGCTACAGCGTGCTGGTGGCTGACAATGAGTACCGCTCCGATCTCGAGAAGGCATACCTGAAGACGTTCAACGGCAACCGCATCTCCGGCCTGATATTGCGCAGCGGCTACGGCGAATCGAACCTCGACTACCTGGCCCGCATGCACCGGCGCGGCACCGCCATCGTGGAACTCGATTACTTCGCACCCGGCAGTCCCTACTCGCACGTGATGCTTGACAACCCCAAGGCCGTGAAAGATGGCGTTGACCACCTTGTGGCCCACGGACACCGCCGCATCGCGGCACTGGGCAAGTACTCCGACCTGAACCGGGACGAACGCGTGCAGTCGTTCCCCCATGCCATGGCCAGCCATGGACTGGCCGTTCGCAGCGACTACGCCCTTCCGGCGGCCCCGGTTGAATCCGACGCCTTCGAGCTGACCCGTCGGCTGATGTCACTGCCGGAGCCGCCGACCGCCCTCTTCGCCCTGACCGGCACCATGGCCACCGGCGCCTACCGCGCGCTTAACGAACTGGGACTGCGCGTGCCCGAAGACGTCAGCCTGCTGGCCTTTGACAACTACCCGTGGATGGAGCTCCTGACCCCCAGGATCGACACGCTGGCGCAGCCGGTCGAGGAGATGGGCGAGGCCGCAGTGCGTGTGCTGTTCAACCTCATGAACAAGGGAGGCAAGGCGCCACCCGAACTGGTGCGCCTGCCCGCCACCTTGCTGGTGCGGGGCAGCGTCAAACGCATCTGAGAGGAGCCCGCGGCGCTAACCTGTGGGCAGAAGGGAAGTGAAGCAAGTGTCCGAGGAGATGTTG
>CAZBBU010000220.1:0-2456 GCA_964489965.1 uncultured bacterium | reverse complement strand
AAGAGGCGAGAGCTGTTAACCGAGACGATGTCCGCCAGGCGCGAGTTCAGCCAGGCAGTCTTCAGGGATGGGGCGCTGCCCAGCGTCACCAAGCAGCTTATCGCCGTGGCCGTGGCCCACACCACCCAGTGCCCCTACTGCATCAAGGGCCACACCAAGGAGGCGCTGCGCCAGGGCGCCAGCCAGGAGCAGATCATGGAAGCCATCTGGGTGGCGGCGGAGATGCGTGCCGGTGGTGCCTACGCCCACTCGGCCGTGGCGCTCGATGTGATGCTTGAGCACGAGCACGGGGCGGAGTAACCGAAGGAACAGGGAGCAAGGCGATTCAGGCAGACAGGTCGCTCACGGACCTGCAGGTACTGGCACGCTGCCCGCTGTTCGCGGAGCTGGACCAGGAAGACCTGGAGGCACTGGCAGCCATAGCCACTAGGCGTCACTGCCGGGCCGGTGAAGTTCTGTTCCTGGCCGGTCAGGAGGCGCTCGGTATCCACGTGGTGGTGAGCGGCAGGGTGAAGGTTGCCGTGATCTCGCCCGCCAGCGGCCGTGAAACGGTGCTGACCATGGAACACCCGTACAACGCGGTGGCCGAACTGGTGGCGCTTGATGGCGGCAGCTATCCCGCTGGTGCCGAAGCGGCGGAAGACAGTGAGCTGCTGCTTCTCGAGCAGGCCGGGCTGCAACGGGTACTGCTGGAGCGGCCCGCCGTTGCACTGCACCTCATTCGGATGCTGGGCAGGCGCCTCCGCCGCCTGGTCAACCTGATCGAGGCGATATCGTTCAAGGAAGTCGTGCACCGCCTGGCCAGTTACCTGCTGGAACACGCCGCTCAAGGTCTGCCTTTCACGCTTGACACCAACGCCAGCATCGCCGCCGAACTCGGCACGGTTCCGGAACTCGTGAGTCGCAACCTCTCACGGCTCGTCGCCGGCGACCTGATCCGGATGGCCGGGCGCAGCGTAACCGGCCTCGACCGCGAACAACTGGCGACCCTCGCAATGAGCGCCGGCCGCTAGCAGAGGAAGCCGAGCGAGTGCCTGGCAGCGTCGCTCATCGCGTCGGGCGTCCAGGGTGGATCCCACACCAGGTTGACGTTCACGGTGTGAATCCCGGGCACCCGCAGCAGCACGTGTTCGATGTCAGCGGTGATGCTGCCATGCAGTGGACAGCCGGGTGTGGTCAGGGTCATGTTGATGTTGACGTCGCCTGCTGCCACCGTCACCTCGTAAACCATGCCCAGGTTCACGATGTCTATGCCGAGTTCCGGGTCGATGACGGCCCGCAGCGATTCCAGCACGTTGAGTGCCGGTACGTTCGGGTTCTCTTCAATCAGGTTCGTCTGCGTCATACCGCCTCCTCCCGGGCCCGCATCTTCCTGCCGGCCTTCACGGTTACAAGCACCACGTTCAGCACCTGCAGGAACTGACTCAGTGCTCCAATCAACAGCAGCGACGCCGCCTGGCAGGCCAGCACCCGGACGGGCCAGATGAACGTGGCGCACAGCAGCAGGCTGCCCAGGGTGAGCGCCCACGTCGTGACCGGTTCCAGCTCGTCACGCATCAGGTCACGCAGCAGCGGCGCACCGCTTGAAACGCCTGCACCACCGGCGAACACCGCGGTCCAGGTGAGAAATGAGGTGATCTTCACCAGCATTCCACTCACGGCCAGGCCGATGAAGCCGACCAGGAAAGCTCCCGCTGCCGCCAGCGGTTCGCCAGCAAGCAGCAGCAGGCCGGCCAGCGGCAGGAAGGCATGCGAAAGCACGTAGCGGAATATCGGTGCCTCCAGGCGTTTGCGCAGGCGACGCCTGAGGATCGCCAGCACTTCCAGCAACTGCAGCAGTGAAGCCGCGGCCAGGAGGAGCAGGGGAACCGGTCCCAGCTGCAGGCCGGCGAACGCCTGCAGGGACTCGCCCAGGAGTCCGCCAGCGACCGACCAGGCGGCCAGCCGTACGCGCCAGGCAGCGCCACCCTTGGACAGGGCGAACATCGACAGCAGCTTCTGGCCGGATCCGATTATGCCCAGCAGGTAACCGCCGAAGATTCCCAGGCTCAGGTGCAGGGTCACCGGATAGCCCAGACTGGCAGCCAGCTGAGGTTCGGCACGGACGGAGGCAAGCAGGAACCCCGCCAACACCGTGAGTGCCAGGAACAGTACCGAACTGATCAGCGCGCGACTGCCCGCATCCCTGGGCCAGCGCTGCGCGGCGGTCCTGAGCAGTTGAACCAGCAGCAGCAGCCAGCCCAGACTTACCAGCAGTCCGCCGGCCGCGAGCTGCCAGGGTGTGAAGCCGCTGGCGAAGCCGGTAACGACCAGCAGGCCACCCACCACCAGCAGCGGACCTGTGATCCAGCCGAGCGCTGGCCAGGCCAGTCTGGTCACGAACATCACCGCCGGGAGCTGCTGAAGCGTGCCCGCGAAGATCAGGCCCACGTACAGCAGCGTGAATACGTGCACCA
>CAZBBU010000219.1:0-3588 GCA_964489965.1 uncultured bacterium | reverse complement strand
GAGGACGTCAAGGTCTCCCGTGAGCTCAGCTGCATCGTGACCGACGCCGACCTGGAGTTCGCCCCGGAACAGTGGTCCCGGGTGGAGCCCCGCCGTGACGAGCTTCGCGAACAGTTGCTGGAACTCGAGTTCCACAGCATCATGAGCGAACTGGGCCTCACGGAGTCGGTCAGCTACGGGGAGGCGGACTGGCCGCTGGAGGTGGACGCTCCGGCCACGGGCTTCACGCTCGATGATCCCTCGGCCCTGCTGGCCGGGTGCACCGGCCTGGCGCAGGCGAAGGACGGCCGGCTGGCCCTGGCCCCCGACCCCGCTTCCGGACTGCAGCTGCTCCAGGAGCAGCAGGTGGTGAACGCGGTGGACGCCAAGGCGCTGGTCGTCTGGGCGTCTGCACAGGGTGTGCAGCTGGAACCGGGGGACGATCCCCTGCTGATGGCTTACGTGCTCGACCCGTCAGTGGCGCAGCCGGTCAGCGCGGTCCAGCACTTCGCTGCCGGCACCTGGGGCGATGACCCCGGCTCGCGGGCAGTGGCCACGGCCGAGCTGCTGCGCCGCGTACCCGAGAAGCTGAGCGGGCCGGTAAGTTCGGTCTACGAGGACATCGAGAAGCCACTGCAGCGCGTGCTGGCTGACATGGAGATAAACGGGATCCTGGTGGACGAGCAGCTGCTGCACGCCCAGTCGGACGCACTGGGGCAGCGACTTGAAGAGATCCAGGCGCGCATCGGCGAGATAGCCGAAGACCCTGCCATGAACATCATGTCCACCGCCCAGGTAGCCACCCTGCTTTACGACAAGCTGGGCCTGCAGGCCGGCCGCAAGACCTCCGGCGGCAAGCGCAGCACCGCCGTGAGCGTCCTCGAGGGTCTGCGCGACCAGCACGAGGCCGTGCAGCTGATCCTGGACTACCGGGAACTGAACAAGCTCAAGGGCACCTACCTTGATCCGCTGCCGAAGCTGATCAATCCCCGCACCGGCCGGATTCACACCACCTTCAACCAGACGGTGGCCGCCACCGGCCGTCTCTCCTCGACCAACCCCAACTTGCAGAACATTCCCATCAGGACGGAACTGGGCCGCCAGATCCGCAAGGCTTTCATCGCGGCACCCGGCCACGTGCTGCTGGCGGCTGACTACTCCCAGATCGAACTGCGCGTCCTGGCGCACATCGCTGACGAACCGGCACTCATCCAGGCGTTCCGGGACGGTCAGGACATCCATCGCGTCACCGCCGCCCAGGTGCACGGCTGCGAGCCCGACGAGGTGACGCCCGACATGCGTCGCGTGGCAAAAGTGATCAACTTCGGCGTGCTGTACGGCATGTCGGCGCACCGACTCACCCGTGAGCTTGGCATCGATTACCGCAGCGCCGAGAACTTCATCGGCACCTACTTCGCACGCTATCCGAACGTGCGCCAGTACATCGACCGGACCATCGAGTTCTGCCGCGCCAACGGCTACGTGGAGACCCTGGCCGGGCGGCGTCGCGTCATCCCTGACATCAAATCGCCGGACCGTCAGTCACGCGAGTACGCCGAGCGCATGTCCTACAACATGCCCATCCAGGGCACCGCAGCCGACGTGATCAAACTGGCGATGCTGCAGCTGGCCCCGGCCATCAGTGAGCTGGGCGCCAGGTTGCTCCTGCAGGTGCATGATGAACTGGTGCTGGAAGTTCCCGAAGACAAGACTGCTGAGGCGACCGGACTGGTCCGCAGCGTCATGGAAGGCGCAATGGAGCTGAAGGTGCCCCTCACAGCTGAAGTGGCGCTGGGAGCCAACTGGCTGGAGGCCAAGTAGCAGCAGGTCGCCCGGGCAGCGTGTGTCAGTTAATATGTCGGCGATGAGTACAACGCGTGAGTATTTTGGCACTGACGGCATCCGGGGGGTTGCCGGCCAGCACCCTCTGACCGCGGGCTTCGCGGTCAACCTGGGAATCGCCCTGGCGGAACAGCTCAAGGAAGCCGGCAGCAAGAGCCACTTCCTCATCGGAATGGACACCCGCCGCAGCGGACAGATGCTCGCGCAGGCAGTCACGGCCGGCATCACGGCCCGGGGTGGCGACGTCACGATGCTGGGCGTGGTGCCAACACCGGCGGTCGCCTTCCTGACGCGTGAGCTGGGTGCGACTGCCGGCATCGTGATCAGCGCGTCACACAATCCGTATCAGGACAACGGCATCAAGGTGTTCAACTCGGAAGGCGGCAAGCTGTCGGACGAGCTTGAGGGCCGCATCGAGGCGTTCATATCCGACGCCGCGGCACTTCCTGACGTGACCCATGCCGAAGTCGGCCTGGCGCGTGACCATACGCATGATGACGAGCGCTACTTCAAGTTCCTGCTTTCCCAGGCACCGTACCTGGACGGTATGACGGTCGGCCTCGACTGCGCCAACGGTGCGGCCTTCGAGATCGCCCCACGGGTGTTCAAGCAGATCGGGGCCCGACTGGACCTGATGTGCGCCGAGCCTGACGGGACCAACATCAACCTGAACTGCGGCAGCACCCATCCCGAGCTTCTGCAGGCACGGATGAAACAGCATGACCTGGACGTGGGCGTGACCTTCGATGGCGATGCCGACCGGACCCAGCTCATCGACCGGCAGGGCCGGCTGGTCACCGGGGACCACATGCTGGGCATCCTGGCGGTCACGCATGAAGTGAAGGAAGTGGTGGCCACGGTGATGAGCAACCTGGGGCTGGAACGTTTCCTGGCGGACAACGGCATCAACCTGATCAGGACCAGTGTCGGCGACCGTTACGTGGCTGAGGAACTGCGCAAGCGTCAGCTGTTCCTGGGTGGCGAACAGTCAGGTCACATGCTGATGCTGGACAAGTCGCCCACGGGCGACGGCATCCTGACCGCACTGCAGGTATTGGCCGCGGTCAGGACCAGCGGCATCACGCTCGAGGAGTGGATGAACCGGATTCCGGTCTACCCGCAGCTGCTGAAGAACGTGGTGGTGCCGGTGGGCAGCAAGCAGCTGGTGGCGGAGCATGAGGACCTGCTCAAGGCGGTGGCGGACGTGGAGGCCCGGCTCGGCAAGGACGGCCGCGTGAACGTGCGGCCCAGCGGTACCGAGGCTCTGGTGCGCGTGATGGTCGAAGGACCAGATACCGAGACCGTCAACGCCCTCGCTGAAGAGCTGTCAGATGCGGTTGAGGCCGCGGGCAAGGCAGTGGCGGCTGAACTGGCCTGATCAGCACCAAGTAAACGTCAAGCCGCCGGTGAATCGATTCACCGGCGGCTTTCCTGTGGTGCGCCCGTAGGGATTCGAACCCCAGGCCTTCTGATCCGTAGTCAGACGCTCTATCCAGCTGAGCTACGGGCGCTTGATCTGTGCAACCGTGACCCTGCAAGCAGGGTGCTTGGTTGGCGGAGAGGGAGGGATTCGAACCCTCGATAGAGGTTTTGCCCCTATACTCCCTTAGCAGGGGAGCGCCTTCAGCCGCTCGGCCACCTCTCCAGGGAAATTCCGTGAACGGATGATGGCGGAGGGTGAGGGATTCGAACCCCCGATAGGGCGTAACCCTATAACGGTTTTCAAGACCGCCGCATTCAACCGCTCTGCCAACCCTCCGGCCGGCA
>CAZBBU010000218.1:0-3593 GCA_964489965.1 uncultured bacterium | reverse complement strand
GGAAGTAGGTGAACTGCGTGATCTCCATGCCGTCCATCCACACCTCCCAGCCCAGTCCCCAGGCGCCAAGGCTGGGTGACTCCCAGTTGTCCTCCACGAAACGGATGTCGTGGGCGGCCGGGTCGATGCCCAGCGCGACCAGCGACTGCAGGTACAGCTCCTGGACGTTCTCGGGCGAGGGTTTGAGGATCACCTGGTACTGGAAGAAGTACTGGAAGCGGTAGGGGTTCTCACCGTAGCGGCCGTCCACCGGCCGGCGGCTCGGCGCCACCCCCGCCACGTTCCAGTCGGCGGGACCCAGCGCCCGCAGGAAGGTGGTGGGGTAAAACGTGCCTGCACCCACCTCGGTATCGTGCGGCACTGCGACGATGCAGCCGTTGTCGCTCCAGAAGCGATCCAGCCGCATTGTGATATCTTGGAATCGCATGAAAGCTCCTTGTATGTGCGAAGGATGAATGAACGCTCTAAGCGCTTCCCTGCAAACGGTAACCGAGACCATGCATGGTCTCACCCAGAGCGCGTACTATAACACCGTGGAGCTTTTGAGCGCCGGAGCAGCGTCCGCCAGACCGGACTGAGGCTGCGCCAGCTACGGATCCTTAGGAGTCCTGCATGAACAGATACGACGACAGGGCACGAATGGTCTTCCACTACGCGAGGGAAGAAGGATCCCAGCTGGGTCATTCCATGATCGGCCCGGAGCATCTGCTGCTGGGTCTGATGCGTGAAGGCGGGACGGCCAGCCGGGTGCTGGCTGAGTTCGGTGCCACTCTGGAAGGTTTCCGCCATCAGGTTGAGGACATGGTCGGACGTGGCGATGGCCTCGCCCGGAATGAGACTGCCGCTATAACGCCACGTGCCAGGCGCGTGATGGAACTCGCCGGAAGCGAGGCACGCAGCCTCGGTTCCAACGTCATCGCCACCGAGCACATACTGCTCGGCATCATCCGTGAGGGTGACGGCGTGGCTTACCGCATCATGCAGCAGCTCACGCGTGACGTTGATGCGGTCCGCTGGCGCATCCTCGCGGCGGCCGATCCCAAGCAGGAACAGGCCCAGGAAGCGGCCAACACTCCTTTCCTTGACGAGTACGCACGTGATCTGACGCAGGAAGCCCGTGAGGGCAAACTCGACCCTGTAATCGGCCGTACCGAGGAGATCAGGCGGGTAGTGCAGATCCTTTCGCGCCGCACCAAGAACAACCCCGTACTCATCGGTGAACCCGGGGTCGGAAAGACGGCGATCGTGGAAGGCCTGGCCCAGGCGATCACCGCCGGTCAGGTGCCGCCGAACCTCGAGGGCATCAGGGTGCTGTCGCTGGACCTGTCGAACATCGTGGCTGGTACGAAGTACCGGGGTGAGTTCGAGGAACGGCTGCGGCAGATCATAGAGGAACTCCGCAGTGCCCGCGTCATCGCCTTCATCGACGAGCTGCACACACTGGTCGGCGCCGGCGGTGCCGAAGGCACGCTGGACGCGGCCAACATCCTCAAGCCGCCACTGTCACGCGGTGAGGTGCAGGTGGTGGGTGCGACCACCACAGGCGAATACCACCGGTACATCGAACGCGATGCCGCTCTGGAACGGCGTTTCCAGCCGGTCATCGTGCTGGAGCCCACGCCCGGCGAATCACTGGAGATCCTGCAGGGCCTGCGTGAGAAGTACGAAGCCCACCACAGCGTGAAGATCCCGGGTGAGATCCTGGAACTGTCCGTACGCTTCGGCGAACGCAGCCTGCCCGGCCGCAACTTCCCCGACAAGGCGATCGACCTGATCGACGAGGCGGCTTCGCGGACCCGGCTGAACAAGTCGCTTGGCTTCCCGGTCCTCGAGGACGATGACGGCACTCCCATCGTCAGCCGCGAGGACATCGAGGCGGTCGTCAATTCCTGGGGCGGCGTGTATGTCGATGACCAGGACGCCGGCCGACTGGGTGAGATCGAGGAGAAACTCAAGAAGCTGGTGGTCGGACAGGACCGGGCGATAACCGCACTGGGCTCGGCACTCAGGCGCGCCCGCGTGGGCCTGGGCGGCAACACGCGCGTGTCAGCCTCTTTCCTGTTCGTGGGTCCTTCGGGTGTGGGCAAGACCTTCCTGGCCAAGCAACTGGCCATCGAACTCTTCGGCAGTGAACGCTCCCTGATCCGGCTGGACATGTCGGAGTTCCAGGAGCCGCACAGCATCTCCAAGCTGATCGGTGCGCCTCCGGGTTACGTGGGGCATGAACAGGGCGGGCGGCTCACCGAGGCCGTCAGGCGCCAGCCGTTCAGCGTGGTGCTGCTTGACGAGGTTGAGAAGGCCCATCCGGACATCTACAACACCTTCCTGCAGGTTCTGGATGACGGGCGGCTGACTGACAGTCTGGGTCGCCAGGTCGACTTCAGACGCGTGATTCTGATCATGACGTCCAATACCGGCTTCAACCAGGGGACGCGCGTGGGTTTCCAGGACAGCGTGGGCAAGCGTGACGTGCACGCTCCGCTCAGGATCATCTTCAGCCCCGAGTTCCTTGACAGGCTCGACGAGGTCATCCCCTTCGATGCCTTTGACCACAGCGGCGTGGTCTCCATCACCGAGAGCATGCTTGCGGAGATCCAGGCTGAACTTGCGTCGCGTGACATCGAGGTGCGGTTCGCTGATGGCGTGGCCGAGTTCCTGGTGGAACAGCTGCCGCAGGGTGACAGCGCCCGGCCGCTCCGTGGCATCCTGCGGGAATACATTGAAGATCCGCTTTCACGCGAACTCATGGACCACCGATCCAGTGAACCGATTGAAGTGCGCGTGAAGGGCGGTCAGATCGTGTTCACCCGCATGGTGCCCATTCTCTGACCGCGCGCTTGCAGGTGGCCAGACAGGAAGTACATTTCGAATGCAGTGAATGCGGCGCCCAGGCTCCAGCCAGCCTCGGTCGCTGTCCCGAGTGCGGCAGCTGGGGCACGATGCAGCGCGTGATCAGCAGCCCGCAGCAGTCCGGCAGGGCCGGTGCTGCCCGCGCGTCCGGGACGGCCGAAGTGCTCAGTCTGGCGCAGGTCGCCAGCAAACCCGTGGCCAGGACCACGACCGGCATCGGCGAGGTTGACAGGGTGCTGGGCGGCGGCTGGGTCGACGGCGGCGTGGTGCTGATAGCCGGTGAACCCGGCATCGGCAAGAGCACGCTGCTGCTGCAGCTGGCCAGTCACAGCCTGGAACAGGGCCGTCCTGCCCTGCTGGTTGCCGGAGAGGAAGCCCTGGGACAGGTGGAACTGCGCGCCAGGCGACTGGGGGTCTCCAGCCAGCTTGAGCTGACGCGTGAGTACGATGCCCGGACGCTGGCCGCTCTGCTGACCGGCCGGCCAGCCGGCCTCGTTATCGTGGATTCCATCCAGACGCTGGTGGCTGAGGACGGTGCCTCCCCCGGCACGCTCACCCAGGTGCGTGATTCAACCGCGCTGCTCACGGCGGCCGCCAAGCAGGCGGGCAGCACGCTGGTACTGATCGGCCACGTGACCAAGCAGGGCCACCTGGCGGGACCCAAGACCGTCGAGCACATGGTGGACGTGACCGTTTCACTGGAGTCAGCCGCGGGCTTCCGGGTTCTGCGCAGCATGAAGAAC
>CAZBBU010000217.1:0-3631 GCA_964489965.1 uncultured bacterium | reverse complement strand
TTCCGGTCCCGACAACAGAAAGGCCCGAAGCAGATCACGGAAACGGTTCAGGTACCACTGGCTGCCAGCGGCATTGCCCGCGATTTCGCGGGCGTGCGCGTGCTGCACGACATAAACATCGGTTTCAGGAGGGGTGAGGTTCACGCAATCATCGGTGAGAACGGTGCCGGCAAGTCCACCCTGATGAAGATTCTTTCAGGCTACCTGGAGCCTACCGAAGGCACTGTGAAGCTGGACGGCAAGCCCGTGACCTTCAGGAACAGCGGCGAGGCCGAGGCCCACGGCGTCATCCTCATCCACCAGGAAACCAACCTGGCCGGGGACCTGAGTGCGGCCGCCAACATCTTCCTGGGCCGCGAACTGCGCCGGGGCCCATTCCTCGACGAACGGGCGATGCAGGAGCGCGCAGCGAGCCTGCTGCAGGAACTCGACACCAGGATCGATCCGGCCGCCCGGGTGGCCGACCTCTCGGTCAGTGACCAGCAGATGGTCGAAATCGCAAAGGCCATGTGGCGCGGCAGCAGCGTGCTGATCATGGATGAGCCAACGGATGTGCTCACCGGCCGGGAGACCGAGGTGCTGTTCAAACTGATCCGCAACCTGACCGCTGCCGGCACCACGGTCATCTTCATCTCTCACAAACTTCCGGAGGTCCGGCAGATTGCGGACCGTGTCACCGTCCTTCGTGACGGCAAGGTGATCACCACCCAGGTTGCAGATGAACTGGATGAAGACCAGATGGCCACCCTGATGGTGGGCCGCGAACTGCAGGACATGTACCCGGCCAAGCCGGAGGTGCCCGCAACGGAACCGGTGCTCGAGGTCAGGGAATTCACGGTGCCCGGTCACGTGCAGAACGTGTCGTTCACCCTGCGTCGCGGTGAGATCCTGGGCTTCTCCGGGCTGGTGGGCGCCGGCCGTACCGAACTGTTCGAAGGCCTGCTGGGCCTGAGGCCAGCCAGCGGTCAGGTCCTGCTTGAAGGAAAACCAGTGCGCATCCGCACGCCGCGGGACGCGGCCCGGCTCGGCATCGCCTACGTGAGCGAAGACCGCAAGGGCAAAGGGCTGCTGGTGGACATGCCGATGAAGCCGAACGTGACCCTGCTGGCGCTGGAACGGCTGGCACGGCCCTTCATCAACGACAGGCTGGAGACAGCCGCGCTTAAGCAGGCGATCAGCGATTTTGACATCCGCGCTGCCAACCCGTCCGCTCCGGTCAGTTCACTCTCGGGCGGCAATCAGCAGAAGGTGGTGCTGGGCAAGGTCATGCAGATCGATCCCGAGATCATCATCCTGGACGAACCCACACGCGGCATCGACGTGGGTACGAAACGCCAGATCTACTTCCTGGTACGCGAACTCGTCAGCCGCGGCAAATCAGTCATCGTCATCTCAAGCGAACTGCCGGAAGTCATAGGGTTGTCCGACAGGGTGGTGGTCCTGCATCAGGGACGGGTGGGCGGCATCCTCGGGGCCGGCCAGATGACGGAGGAAGTACTCGTGCGCCACGCCACCGGACTGGAGCAGCAGATGGAGAACCAGCATGCACATTGAACCGCCCGCCGATCGGGGCAGGCCATGACGACCCAGGCCGCTCCTCAGCGCAGACGCTTCGACCTGCGCATCCTGGCGCCACTGCTGGGCCTGGTCTTCCTGGTGATACTGGGAGCCTCGCTCAACGACAACTTCCTGTCCAGCAACAACATCTTCAACGTTCTGACGCGCAGCAGCTTCATCGGCATCATCGCCGTGGGCATGACCTTCGTGATCATCTCCGGCGGCATCGACCTGTCGGTCGGCTCGATGGCCGCCCTTATCTCCGGCGTGATGATCATGGTCATGAACGCCGCCCTGGACTCGTTCGGGGCCAGCTGGGCCGTGGTGCTCATCGGCATGGGCGCCTCGCTGCTGCTGGGCCTGCTTGCCGGTCTGGCCCAGGGCCTGCTGATAACCCGGGGGCGGATAGAGCCGTTCATCGTCACGCTCGGCACCCTGGGCATATACAGGTCCGTGGTGACCTTCCTGGCGAACGGCGGCACCATCTCACTCGACCTGGCGCTGCGCGGAATCTACCGGCCGGTTTACTACGGAACCTTCCTCAGTGTGCCCTGGCCCATCTGGGTGTTCGCACTCACGGCGATAGTGGGCAGCCTGGTCCTGCACCGCACCCGCTACGGCCGTTACATATACGCCATCGGTTCCAATGAGAACGTGGCCCGTTACTCGGCGATACCCGTGGACTGGGTCAAGACCTGGGCCTACGTGATCCTGGGGCTGTGCGTCAGCCTGGCCACCATCATCTACGTCCCCAGGCTCGGAAGCGCCTCCGGCAGCACCGGCCTGCTCTGGGAGCTTGAGGCGATTGCCGCGGTCATCATCGGCGGCACCGCCCTCAAGGGCGGCTCCGGGCACATCTGGGGCACCGTAGTGGGCGCCATCCTGCTCAGCACCATCGGCAACGTCCTCAACCTGACCTCCATCATCAGCGAGTACCTCAACGGTGCGGTTCAGGGCCTCATCATCATCCTCGCTGTATTCCTGCAACGCAGCCGTAACCGCTGAAAGGAGGGACTGCCCCGGACCAAGCGCAGCACACCAGCCAGTGACAAGCCAACCACCGCACGTGACCTGAAAGGAAACCTCAGCACATGAAGAAGATTCTTGCAGCACTCGCCTTCACCGCCCTCGCCGGCGCAGCCATGGCCCAGACCTACACACTGGGCGTCTCCATCCCGACCGCCACCCATGGCTTCATGGGCGGGCTGAACTGGTGGGCCAACGAAGCGAAAGCCCACATCGAGGCCACCTACCCGGACGTGGAAGTGGTGATCATCGCCTCGGCCAACGTGACCGAGCAGGCCAACGCCCTGCAGGACCTGGTCGCCATCCACGACATCGACGCACTCGTGGTGCTGCCCTTCGAGTCCGACCCGCTGACCGGCCCCGTGGCGGAGGTCAAGCAGCAGGGAGTGTTCATCACCGTGGTGGACCGCGGCCTGGTGGACCCCAGCATCCAGGACCTGTACGTGTCCGGTGACAACGAAGCCTTCGGCGCCGCCGCCGGCAAGTACTTCGCCGAGAGCCTCAACGAGGGTGACAACATCATCATCATCCGCGGCATCGCCACGGTCATCGACAACCAGCGCGTCGACTCGTTCATGGCGCAGCTCGAGGGCACCGGCATCAACGTTCTGGACAGCCGCTACGGCAACTGGAACCGCGACGATGCCTATGAAGTGACGCAGGACATGCTTACCGCGTATGACGACATCGACGCCATCTGGGCTGCCGACGACGACATGGCGGAAGGCGTGGAAGCCGCAGTCATCGAGGCCGGCCGTGAGAACGAACTCTGGATCGTCGGTGGTGTCGGCAAGAAGGAGTACATCGCCCGCATCATGGAAGGCGACCCGCTGTTCCCCGTGAACGTCAGCTACTCGCCCGCCCAGATCGCCACCGCCATGGAACTCACCGCGCTGGGCCTGGTCACCTCCACCCCGATCATCGGCGAGTACCTGCTCAGCTCCGAGATCATCACGCCTGAGAACGCGCAGAGCCACTACTTCCCGGACAGTCCCTTCTGAGCCGGCGTTAATCCCATCAGAGACGCTGAATCCGGCCGGGTATGCGG
>CAZBBU010000216.1:0-3635 GCA_964489965.1 uncultured bacterium | reverse complement strand
ATGCCCAGTGCGTCGAGCATCTCGGGTGGCAGGCTGACGCCCTCGTCACGGGCGATGACGGCCAGTGGCAGGTCAGTGGGCGAGTAACGCTCCCCGGCCCAGGCCATGCTGTCAGCAATAACGTCATACTCGGCGACCGCCGCCGGCAGCGAGCCACTGTGCAGGAACTGGTCGGCCCACAGGTCATGCAGCTCCTCCGGCACTCCGGCCGGCACCATCGCCATGATCGATTCCGGGTCCACTTCGCCGGCTGCGGCCGCCGTGGCCAGTTGCCAAAGACCCTCTATCTCCAGGTCCTGCAGGAGCAGGAGCGCAGGCACCTCAGAGAGACGTTCGATCTGCTGCGGATGGGAAGAATCAATCAGAACCAGTCCGGCCACCAGTTCCGGGTGGTCATGAGCCAGGGCGATGGCGTTGACCCCTGCGAACGAATGCGCCACCAGGTAGAAGGGCGCCTGCTCAGCCGAGGCGTTCAGCAGAGTGACGAGTTCGCTGACCAGCTGTTCGCTGGTGCGCGGTTCGGGCCCCGGCTCGCTCCAGCCGTAGCCGGCGCGGTCATAGCTGCATACGCGCGTGAACTCAGCGATGTCGAGCTGCAGCTTGCGCATCTGCAGTGACCAGTCACCGAGGCCGGCATCCAGGATCACCGTCGGCCCGCTGTTCTCCCCGAGGCAGTAGAGGTGCAGGCTGTGTCCGCCTATGTCGATGAGTTCACCGGGCGGCTCCTGAGCGGTTGCGATTCCAGAGGTGAGCAACAGGGCTGCCAGCAGTCGTTTGATGGGCATGGTTCCGGGAAGCATGGCGCACTTTAACCTCTGCCCATGCCGCCCGGATGAGGCGGTCTCAGGCGCGCATGAGCCGCATCGCGTTCAGAATCACCAGGAAGACAGACAGTTGGTGGATGAGCATGCCGCCGGCCATGTGCACCTGGCCCAGCAGGACGCCTGCCAGCAGGCCAGCAACCGTAAGCAGCGCCAGACCGGTGTTCTGCCGGATGTTGCGCAGGGTGAGGCGGGAGAGCCTGATGGCCTCCGGCAGCCGGCCCAGCTCGTCGGCCAGGAGAGCGATGTCGGCGGTCTCGATGGCCACATCGGTTCCGGCAGCCCCCATTGCCACACCGACGTCGGCTGCCGCCAGAGCGGGTGCATCGTTGATGCCGTCGCCGACCATTGCCACAACTGCGCCGGCGTCCTGAAGTTCATGGATCTTCTCCAGCTTGTCTTCAGGCAGAAGCTCCGCCTCCACCCGGTCGATGCCGGCAGCCTGCGCCACCGCCCGTGCCGTGCGCGAGCCGTCACCGGTCAGCATCACGGTGGACCTGATGCCCATCCGCTGCAGCTCCGCGATGGCCGCGGCGGCATCGCCACGAATCTGGTCTTCGATGCCCAGCAGTCCCAGCAGCTTCCCGTTACGCGCGACAGCTACCGCAGTCTGACCCTGTTCCTGCATGTCATCCAGGGACTGCCGGACTGAGCGGTCGACCTGAATGCCGGACTCCTCCATGAACCTGAGGCTGCCCACCAGCACCCGGCTGCCTGCCACGGTGGCACTGATGCCGCGGCCGGTCACACTCTCGAACTGTTCAGGGAAGTGCAGTTGTCCATCAGCTGCCGCCCGGATCGGCGCGGCCAGAGGATGTTCCGAAGCCAGTTCGGCGCTGGCTGCCGTCCGGATCAGGTCAAGGCGGTCGGCATCGCCGAGAGTAACCACCGTGCTGAGAACCGGTTCGCCTTGGGTCAGCGTTCCGGTCTTGTCGAACGCCACGGTGTCGATGCGTCCGGCGCGCTCCAGGTGCTCGCCGCCCTTGATGAGGATCCCCTTGCGGGCAGCGCGGCCGATGCCGGCGACTATGGAAACCGGCGTCGAGATGACCAGCGCACCCGGGCAGCTGATGACCAGCAGCGTGAGCGCTAGGTGCAGGTCCTGGGTCAGCAGCCAGACGATGCCGGCAAGCAGCAGCATCGCCGGGGTATAGCGGGCAGCGAACCGCTCGATGAAACGCTGCGTCGGCGCCTTCGCTTCCTGGGCGGCCTCAACGCGCTGGATTATGCGCGCAAGGGTCGTATCCGCACCGACCTGGGTCGCACGGACCTGCAGCAGACCGTTCTGGTTCACGGTGCCGACGAAGACCTCGTCGCCTTCCTGCTTGGTGACTGGCAGTGGTTCTCCGGTGATGGGACTCTGATCAACGGTCGAACTGCCTGCAATAACCCACCCGTCCACCGCCAGGCGGCTGCCGGGCCGCACCAGCACGGTCTCACCGGCCACAACCTCCCAGGGCGACACCTCCAGCGGCTGGCCGTCCCGCAGCACTACCGCCACTTCCGGCGCCAACTCCAGCAGCTCACCCAATGCCCGCCGGGTGGACTGCAGGGTCCTGGCTTCAAGCCAGGCGCCGAAGGTGAACAGGAAGGTGACGGCCGCGGCTTCCCAGTACTCGCCAATGAGCAGCGCACCGGTTGCGGCGATGGTGACCAGCAACTCGACTCCGATTGTCCGGCTGGCAAGCGATCTGACCGCGCGAACGGCGATGTCATAACCAGCAACCGCAGTGGCGACCACCAGCAGCATCTGGCCGGTGGTCAGGAATAGAGGGAACCTGATGAACAGCAAGCCCAGGACGAGGAGCGCGCCGCTCAGCAGCACAGTCAGCAGTCTGCGCTGGGTCAGGCTCAACTTGCGGGGCTGCCAGCGTGGCGCCGCAGGCAGGAGGTCAGAATGGTGAGGGGCGTGATTCATAGCCCAGCTCCCTTACTGCGGCAACCAGGCCGTCGGCGGTCACAGAGTCCCCGTCGTGCAGCACCTCGATTCTGCCGGTACTGAAGTGAACCATGGCGCGCTCAACGCCGGGTACCTTGAGCAGGCCGGTCTCTATCTTGGCTACGCAGGACGGGCACGAGAAATCGTCTGATCTTAGGATGGTACGCATGGTGTTTCCCTTTCCGCCGGCGCTTCCATGGCGCCGGGCCAGTGACCTCAACGTAAGGGAGCTGGCCATGCGTTTCCTTGATGCAGATCAATTAACCGCAGTCTTTGTTCTTTTGCGCCCGCAACGCGAAGATCCATGGAAACCAGGGGAATGCTGCAGGGCCTGGCATGCGCAAAGTCAACGGCTGGCAGGCCGCTCCTGCGACCTGCCAGCCAGATGAGGTGTTTCCCGTCAGTACAAAGCGGCTCGCGGCAAAGTCTCTATGAGCCGGGGCTGATCACTGTAAAGAAGGCGGCCAATACCCAAGTTGCCGTACCTGTCACGGCCTGTTGCCATCAGCACTCCGTCCACAACGACGAAACTGTGCCGGTAGCCGGGTGCATAATAGTCCACGCTGCCCGGTACGTTCAGCAGAACCGGTGACCACTCTTCGGGCGCAGTTCCAGAACCGAGTTCGCCATCACGCGCCCGGCCCCAGCCGTACAACGCCCCGTTCGTGGCCTGGGCCAACACCGTCCAATCCTGGGTTCTGACGGATGCCATGTGAGGAAGCTCCGTTATACTCACGGGATTTTCGCTGTTGACGTCAGTGTCAACTCCAAGTTGTCCGTAGTCGTTGAGGCCCCATGAGGACAGGGTGCCATTAGTGTGGAGCACGAACGTCGCCTCGGCGCCAGCGGCCACAGCCGCCACGTCAGCAGTATTC
>CAZBBU010000215.1:0-3636 GCA_964489965.1 uncultured bacterium | reverse complement strand
GGCGCGCCGGTGGCCCTGGCCTCGCTGCTGCTCAACCTGGTGACCCGCCGTGTAATGCGCCTGCCCGAAGGGATCATCTACCTGCTGTGGCTGCTGGGCCTGCTGGTGGCCGTCCCCTACCTGCTTGACATCAGCCTGCCTGCCGCGCTGGAGGGCACGCTGATGGCCGCGGGCATCGCCGCTGTCGCCGGCGCCTTCTGGTGGTGGCTGCACTCCCTGCTGAACCCCAAGGCAAGCGAGTCTCCGGAACCGGATCCGGCCGAGGACGAACCCATCGCCATGGGCTTCGGCGACGCCAAGCTGGCCGCGGTCCTGGGGGCGATGCTGGGCTGGGAGTCCTTTCTGGTTGCGCTGCTGGCCGCCATCATCCTGGGCGCAGTCATCGGACTTGCCGGAAGAGTGTTCGGCGGTGAGCGGCAGATCCCCTTCGGGCCTTATCTGGTGGCCGGGGGCATCATCGCCCTGTTCTGGGGCGAGCAGCTGACCGCCTGGTACGCAGGGCTCCTGGGAGTCTGAGACATGCATAAGGTTGCAGAACCGCTGCAATTATGCAGTCCGGGTGATAGACTCGCCGTTCTGCTGCGTGAACAGTGGCGCGGCAGACCGGAGGCACTCAACTGATGGCACACAAGATCGTCGAATCGCTCAGGGGCAAGGACTTCCTGACACTGGCAGAACTGACCACCGACGAATTCGGTGGACTGCTGGAATCGTCACTGGCACTGAAACAGGCCTGGCGCAACTCCGACCGACCGCAGCCGCTCCGCGGCAGCAGCCTGGCGATGATCTTCGAGAAGCAGTCACTCAGGACCCGCACCACCTTCGACATCGCCATGTTCCAACTGGGCGGCCACGCAGTCATGCTGGGGCAGGACACGATCGGCCTGGGAGTGCGGGAAAGCGTCAGGGACGTGGCTAACAACCTGAGCCGCTGGACCGCCGGCATCATGGCCCGCACCAACCTGCACAGCACGGTCACCGGCCTGGCCGAGCACGCCGATGTACCGGTCATCAACGGCCTGACCGACCTGCAGCACCCCACACAGATCGTGGCCGACTACCTGACACTGCTGGAACGGTTCGGCACCTTCTCCGGTCTGCGCATCGCTTTCGTGGGTGACGGCAACAACGTCGCCAACTCCCACATCGAGGCTGCGGCACACGCAGGCAGCAGCCTCGTGATCGCCTGCCCCGAAGGTTTCGATCCCGACCCGCAGGTGCTGGCTGCCGCCAGGAACGCGGGTGCTGACGTGACCATCGAACGTGATCCGCGCGCCGCTGTTCAGGGGGCCGACGTGCTCTACACGGATGTATGGATATCCATGGGCCAGGAGGCGGACACCGCACGGCGCAAGGCCGCCTTCCGCGGCTACACCATCACACCCGACTGGTTCGACGGGCTCTCACCACGTGGCGTGTTCATGCACGACCTGCCCGCCCACTACGGCGAGGAATGCACCGAAGAGTGCGTATACCACGAACGCAGCGTGGTTTTTGACCAGGCTGAGAACCGGCTGCACGCCCACAAGGGCATCCTCTTCAACCACCTGGCAGCGAAGTGACAGTCAAGGCAGGCATCCTCGGGGCCAGCGGCTACGGCGGCAGCGAACTGATCCGCCGGCTGAGCCGGCATAAGGAAGTCCAGCTGAGCGGCTTCGCCTCGCGGCAGTTCCTGGGCCAGCGGCTTGAAGAAGCCTGGCCGCAACTCGCCGGACTGGAGGTCGGCAGCAGGACCTTCGCTGACAACGACGAGGTGATAGCCGGCGCAGACGTACTGTTCTTCGCCACGCCACACGCGGCAACAGCGCCGCTCGTGGCTCAGGCACTCGCGGAAGGGAAGACGGCAGTGGACCTGTCGGCCGACTTCCGGCTGGACGCAGAAACGTACGAAGAGTGGTACGGCCTGCAGCACCCCCATCCCGAACTGATCGGCCGCGCCCGCTACGGGCTGGTGGAACTGCACCGCGCCGAACTGGCGGGTGCCGGCCTGATCGCCAGCCCGGGCTGCAACGCCACGGCAGCAACACTCGCGCTTGCGCCGCTGGCGGCCGCGGGACACCTTGGACGTGACGTATCGGTGAGCATCGCCACCGGCATCTCCGGCGCCGGGCGCTCCCCGAAGCTGCCCATCCACTTCCCTGAGGCCATGGACACGGTCGTCCCCTACAGCACGGGCGGCCGGCACAGGCACGTGGGCGAGATCGAGGCGAACCTGGGACGCGTACGCGCACAGACGCAAGGGGACGGCAGGCCGAAGGCGGGCGCCCTGAGCACCCACGGGCCGCAGGATCGACCCACGCTCACCTTCACGCCGATGCGCGTGCCCATGGTGCGGGGGATCCTGGCGGTAACCACCACCCGGTCCCCGCTGGGCGATCCCGGCACTGAAGAACTGCTGGAGCTGTACCGCGACTTCTACGCTGGCGATCCCCTGCTGCACGTGCAGGCTGCGGCTCCCGAGACCAAGGCCGTGGCAGGCAGTGACCGGGCCATCATCAGTGTGGAAGCTGACCGCCGCAGCG
Source organism: uncultured bacterium (assembly GCA_964489965.1). Lineage (GTDB taxonomy): Bacteria > Deinococcota > Deinococci > Deinococcales > Trueperaceae > CALDPK01. Next base: position 1,114 of record CAZBBU010000215.1, on the reverse strand, counting down.
GCATGATCGTTGCCTATGCGGTTCTCGACAACCTGGGCAAGGGCGCCGCCGGCCAGGCCGTCCAGTCGTTCAATGTGGCCGGCGGACTGGAAGAGACCATGGGACTTGAACTGGAAGCGAACTGGCCGTGAGACTGCCACAGGGATTCCGCACTGCCGGCATCAGCGCCGGCCTGAAACGTTCGGGCAAGCGTGACCTGGGCCTGATTCTGGCGGATGCACCGCTGAACTGGGCACTGGTCAGTACCACCAACGTGGTGCATGCGGCCTGTGTCGCCCGCAACCGCGAGCTGCAGGCTGCAGGCGGTCAGGTGCAGGCGCTGGTCATCAACTCCGGCAACGCCAACTGCGCCACGGGCGAGCAGGGTGTCAGCGACAACCTTGCGATGGCGCAGGCGACCGCGGCACAGGCGGGCCTGTCCGTTGACAGGGTACTCACCGGCAGCACCGGGGTCGTGGGTCAGCGCATGCCGATCGACAGGATCGTCGCCGCGCAGGACGACCTCGCTGCTGACCTCTCAGACGACAGCTCCGCGTTCGCCGCGGCGATCCTCACCACTGACAAGGTGTTCAAGCAGGAAGAGGTCGAACTCACGGGTGGCGCCCGCATCGTGGGCGTGGCCAAGGGCTCGGGCATGATCCACCCCAACATGGCTACTATGCTCGCCTACGTCATGACCGACGCCGCTGTGAGCCAGGAGCAACTGCGTGCCATCTGGCGCGACGTGGCCGACCGCACCTTCAATCAGGTGACGGTTGACGGTGACACCTCACCCAACGACATGGCCTTCGCCTTCAGCAGCAACCTGCTGCAGACGGACCTGCAGGAGCTTGCGGCCGGCCTGCTGCGCGTGGCAGAGGGCCTGGCGCGCCGCATCGCCCGTGACGGCGAGGGCGCCACCAAGCTGCTCACCGTGCAGGTTCGCAACGCAGCCTCTGACGCGGAAGGCCGGGCCGCGGCCCGGACGGTGGCGGGTTCGCCGCTCGTCAAATCAGCGGTGCACGGCAACGACCCGAACTGGGGTCGGATCCTGGTGGCACTGGGCCGTTCGGGTGCCAGTTTCGACCCGGCCCGGACCCGCATCGCGGTTCAGGGCGTGGCCGTCTACGACGGC
>CAZBBU010000214.1:0-3643 GCA_964489965.1 uncultured bacterium | reverse complement strand
AATTGCGGCAAGATACTTCTTAGACATAAGACTCACTCCTGTTGAAATGCGTGGCGGCCGGCACCAATTGCAGCCCCCCGGACAAATGTCCCATGGGACTATATCAACATGATTCCGGCCCAATGTCACGCCCGAAACAGACAGTGTAAACAGAACATGAAGACGCTAGAGACCGATGCCCAGTGGCGCAATCAGCCGGTACAACGGGCTGATGATCCGCTCTGCAAGGCCGCTGGCAATCAACAGGGCCACGGCGATGGTGGGCCAGATCAGATGCTTGTCAAGCCACCGGCCCGCCCTGGGCGCAACAGCGTTGAGGACATGGCCACCCGTCAATGGTGTCAGTGGCAACAGGTTCACAAGCGCAAACCACAGACCGATCCGACCGAAGTTCGTCACCACGGCCTGCAGTGTCAGTCCGGCATTGCCCGGCACCGTTACGGCAATCAAAGGCTTCAGCAGCTGGGCCAGCACTGCAATCACTATCGTTGCGCCACAGGCGAGAAGCACGATCAGTACCAACATGGGTCGTCCGCCGCGCAGCTCGACAGCATCGATACGCATCGGGCGCATCCAGCCAAGCCTGTACAGAACCGCGGCAATGGCACCGATCAGATCCAGGTGAACCAGCGGGTTCAGGCTCAGCCGGCCATCGTGTGCGGTGCCCTTGTCGCCGAATGCCCGCGCAAGGACAGCCAGAAGAAACCCGTGAATCGCGACCACAAGCAGGATCGCCACCCCGCGGAGCAGGTACTGCTGAAGACTGAGGGCCGGGGGCACGAAACTGTCAAACATGCGTCACATTGTATCGTCGAGCGTCACGCCTGCCTCGCGGGCCAGCTCCTGCAGCGCACCACTTGCTCTCAGCTCGCTGATGGCTGCATCAAACTCCTCAAGAAGCCAGGACTGGTTCGCCATGGTGACGAAACCGATCTCAGCGACCGGCCTGGGAAGCGGATCACTGTCGATGATGCCGAAATCGCCAGTTGCCCAATAGGCTGATTTGAGCAGATCCGGCAACCAGATCATTGCAGCATCGATCCGGCCTTCCTCGAGGCGCTGCAGCATGAGCTCATCATCCCCGTACGGCAGTCGCAGCCAGCGGTTGTCGGGAGAGAGGTTGTTGTTGTAAGCAAGGAACCCCATGTCACCCAGGCTCCCGATCTGCATGCCGACGGCCCTGCCGCGAGGCACATCAGCAAGCGAGGAATACGCCGGGTCTGTGGCCACTACGACGAATGGGAGTGAGGCGTACGGCGCTGTCGCCGCAAGCCATTCCGGAAATATCCCGGCCGACAGGCTCAGCCCGGCGATCATGTCGCAGTCATTGACCAGGCGCAGATAAAGTGTGTAAAAGAAATCGCTTTCGTCATACAACGGGAACTGGGCCGGGATGTGCTGGATGTCGTGATCCAGCAGCAGGGTGTCGGCGATGAGCTGCGTGGCAGCTTCGTCAAATTCTGTGGTGTCGAGCCCCTGGAACACACAGACCGTGACGCTGTCACCCTGGACCCGCACGGCATTGTCAAGCAGTTCGGCCGGGACGTAGGGCACCTGCGCCCAGGCGCTTGACCCTGCGAACACAGAAACGGCAAGAAGGAGTCTGAGAATCGGTCTCATTGTCATTGGTTCACAATCGGTTCCTGTGGAACACCGGCAACAGCCAGTGTTCCACAGGACGCAGGATGGTCAGGCCTTACTCGGCCGAAGCCGACTGGCTCGGGAGTTTGAAGACGAAGATGGAGTTGCCACCCTCGGCCACGGTCACTTCCGGGTACAGTTCGCGGTTGACCGAACCACGGGCCTGAGTGACGGTACCGGTCGGGATGACCACGTACTGTTCCCCGTCCACTTCATACGTCATCGGATGGCCACCGATCATGGAGTTCAGACGCACTTCCCAGAGGATCTCGCCGGTTTCAGCGTCGTAGGCGCGGGCATAACGGTTCGCGTCGCCACCGAATACCAGGCCGCCTGCGGTGCTGAGCGTGGATGACGTCATGTGCACGCGCTGCTCATGCACCCAGAGGAACTCACCAGTCGAAACGTCGATGGCGAAGAGGTGGGCGACGGCATCGGCATCAGGTGCGAATTCAGGTCCGCTGCCCGACTGGGAGCCGACGGACTCACCGGGCAGGAACTCCTGAACACGCGGCGTCAGCGTGGTGCAGGACTCGCTGACCGGCACGTAGAAGGCGCCTGTGTCGGGGTTGTAGGAGCCTGCCTGCCACAGCTTGCCGATGTTGCGGCCGCCGCAGATGAAGTTGCCGTCATCCAGCGTAGTGGAAATCAGGTCGGTGTTGGTGATCACCCGTCCATCGTCCGTGTAGCCGGAGATGACGTTCTGATAGACGGTGTCGCGAATCCACAGGGGATCCCCGGTTTCACGGTCAAGGGCGAAAGCAGTACCGTACTTGCCCGGGACGCTGAATACGACCTTGTATTCCTTGCCCGGTTCGATGTCTTCACGCATCCAGTCGACTTCGTCCGCGTTGGGCGCAACTGCAGTATCGACGAGCACGCGTTCGAACGGGCTGTCCAGGTCCCAGTCGTCACGGGGCAGGTGCTGGTAGTACCAGACGATCTCGCCGGTATCCGCGTCGATGGCCAGGGTGGAGTTGGTGTAGAGCGCGTCGCCTCCCACGCTGCCGCGAATGACTTCAGGGTACGGGATCGGCATGCCGACGCCCCAGAAGAGCATGTTCAGCTCAGGGTCGTACGAGCCGGTGATCCACGGCGAGCCGCCCCAGCGGTTCTCGGCGGGAAGGCCTGCCCATGACGCGTCGACTTCAGGGTTGTTGGGATCATCAAGCGTGTTGATGCGCCACATCTCCTCACCCGTCTCGAAATCGTGGGCGGTGATGTAGCAGGCACCGGCAGTGCCGGTAATCGAGCAACCGGAAGTGGCAGTGTAGATCATGCCGTTCACCACCAGCGGTCCGGCCGTGTAACTGTAACCCTTCTCGTAATCGTTGACCTGCACTTCCCAGCGCACTTGGCCGGTCGCGGCATCAAGAACCACGATCTTCGCATCGGCGGTGGTCAACACTATCGCGTCTTCATAAAGCGCCAGTGTATTCTTCTGCCTGTTGGCCTGGTTGTCGTGGTAACCACCTTCCAGCACTGGCAAGGGATGGCGGTATTCCCAGATCAGGTCACCGGTCACTGCATCGAGCGCCTGTACCACATTGCGGTTGTGCCCCAGGAACATTATGCCGTCATGTACGAGCGGTGCGATCTCCTGCAGGCCGGGTACAGGCATGGGCCAGGCCCAGGCCAGGGTGAGATCAGCGACGTTGTCGCGATTGATCTGGTCGAGCTCACTGAAACCATGGTTGTCCAGTGTGCCGCGCCACATCAGCCAGTCTCCCGGAGCCGGATCAAGGATGTCGTCGTTCGATACTGGTGAGTAGTCAACCTGGGCAAATGCGGTGCCCAGCATTGCCACTCCGAGCAGTGCTGACAGTACGAGCCGTTTAGCTGCCTTCATGTCATGCCTCCTGTGTGACTGAAACCTCGACAGTCACGATTCACGTGACTGCTGGGGGCTTCCTAGCGTTGGATGTCTTCGGTACTCACGGGACCGTGTGAATTACCGAAGCTGTTGCGGATGTAAGTGGCGATGATCGCGATCTGCTCGTCA
>CAZBBU010000213.1:0-3656 GCA_964489965.1 uncultured bacterium | reverse complement strand
GCTACTTCCAGATCGCGCGCTGCTTCCGGGACGAGGACCTGCGGGCCGACCGGCAACCGGACTTCACACAGCTTGACATCGAGATGAGCTTCGTTGACCAGGAGGACATCCTGGCACTCAACGAACGACTGCTTGGCCACATAATCAGCAGCACACTGAACCGCAGCATCGAAACACCCTTCCCGCGGATCAGCTGGCATGACGCCATGAACCGCTACGGCAGTGACAAGCCAGACACCCGGTTCGCGCTCGAACTGCAGGACGCCACCGAACTGTTCCGCAACAGCGCCTTCAAGGCGTTCTCCGGCGCCATCGCCAGCGGCGGCAGCAGCAAGGTGCTGGCAGTGCCCGCCAGCCTGTCGCAAGGCATCAGCCGCAAGTTGATCGCCGACCTGGAAGCACACGCCAAACAGCACGGCGCCGGCGGCCTCGCCTGGTTGCGACGCAGCGGCGACGACTTCACCGGACCGATCGCCAAGTTCCTGGAGGCGGAGATCGAGCCGCTCAGGGAGCTGGCCACTGCGGACGGGGACCTGCTGCTGTTCGTCACAGCCGACTGGAACACCGCCTGCACCGCACTGGGAGCCGTGCGCCTGAAACTTGCCGAACTGCTCGGCCTGACCGAAGGCTCGGATGAGCTTGACCTGCTGTGGGTGGTTGACTTCCCGCTGCTCGAAGCCGATGACGAGGGTGGCTTCACCTACATGCACCACCCGTTCACCATGCCGGTGGAAGACGACCTGCCGTTGCTGGAAAGCGACCCCGGCAAGGTGCGCGCCCAGGCCTACGACCTGGTGCTCAACGGCAACGAGATCGGCGGCGGCAGCATCCGCATCCACCGGCCCGAAGTGCAGGAACAGGTGTTCAGGGTGCTGGGCTTCAGCGCCGAAGAAGCCCGCGAACGATTCGGCTTCTTCCTGGACGCACTCCAGTACGGAACCCCGCCGCACGGCGGAGTCGCCTGGGGTCTGGACCGTCTGGTGATGCTCCTCGCCGGGACGGACAGTATCCGTGACACCATCGCCTTCCCCAAGAACCAGTCCGGTGGCGACCCGCTGACGGGCGCCCCGGGAACGCTTGAAGCGACCCAGTTGCAGGAGCTCGGCATCAGGGTGGTCGGCGGCTGATGCTGCCTCTGGTGATCGTGGACCTCGACGGCAGCATGATCGGCCGCAGCGGCCAGGTGTTGCCATGCGTCTGGCAAGGCGTCGAGAAACTGCAGCAGGCGGGAGTCAAGCTTGCCGTCTGCACCGGCCGACCCAACTCCGGAGTGGCACTTCGCATAGCCGAGCGCATCGGACCCCGCAACCCGCACATCTTCAACAGCGGCGCTCTCGTCACCTACACCAACGGAGACACCGCCCACGTGGCCGCGCTCAAGGAAGCAAGCATCACCGAACTGGTGCGCCACGCCCGCCAGCTCGGCTACGTACTGGAGGTGTACACGCCCGGCGGCATGTACATCGAGCGGAACAACGCCCAGAGTGAACAGCACGCGGCGATGCTGGGCGTGAACTTCACCGTCCGCGACCTGACCGAGGTGATCCAGGACGAACCCGTCGTGCGCGCCCAATGGATGCTGCCCACGGAGCGTCGCCAGGACGTGGAATCACTGGACATCCCCGACGTTGAACTGTCCTTCGCCACCTCCCCCGGCATGCCCGGCACCGCCTTCATCAGCGTCACCCGCGCCGGCACCGACAAGGGCAGCGCGGTCAGGCACCTGTGCGAGGCCATGCGGGTGCGGCTGCAGGACGTGATGGCAATCGGTGACAGCGAAGGCGACGTGCCGATGCTGGACCTGGTCGGCCACCCGGTAGTGATGGGCAACGCCAGCGACTCACTCAAGGAACGCTACGGGGCCGTGGCCGGCGATGTCGAGAACTGCGGCATCCTGGCCGCCTTCGAAGAGGCGCTGGGAACCGCGGCGGGCACGGAAAACAGGCTAGAGTAGTCAACTGTATGCAAGACGCAACCATTGACCAGCTGCCCGGCCTGATCGGCGAAAACGTAAGGCTCCAGGGCTGGCTCACCGGCTCCCGCTCCAGCGGAAAGATCGCCTTCCTGCAACTGCGTGACGGCACCGGCTTCGTGCAGGGCGTACTGGTGCGCAACAACGTCTCTGACGACACCTGGGCCGTGGCCAAGAGCCTGACCCAGGAGAGCAGCCTCACCGTCAGCGGGCTGGTGAAGGCTGACGAACGCAGCAAGGGCGGAGTGGAACTCGAACTCACCGGCCTGGAAGTGCTGTTCGAGACGCAGGACTATCCGATCACCCCCAAGGAACACGGGGTCGACTTCCTCATGGAACACCGGCACCTATACCTGCGGCACCGGACGCCCTGGGCGATCATGCGAATTCGCGACGAACTCAGCCGCGCCATCCACGATTTCTTCGCTGAGCGTGGTTTCGTCCGTTTCGATGCGCCGTTCTTCATGCCCACGGCGGTTGAAGGCACCACCAACCTGTTCGAGATCGACCTGTTCGGCGAGGACAAGGCCTACCTGTCACAATCCGGTCAGCTTTACGCCGAGGCGGGTGCCATGGCGCTGCGGCGCGTCTACACCTTCGGTCCCACCTTCCGGGCTGAGAAGAGCAAGACCAGAAGGCATCTGCTCGAGTTCTGGATGGTTGAACCTGAGGTGGCCTTCCTGGATTTTGAGGGCAACCTCAAGCTGCAGGAGGACATGGTGTCCTACCTGGTTTCACGCGTGCTGGACCGCTGCGCCACGGAGCTGGACATCCTGGGGCGTGACACCAGCCGGCTGGCAGGGGCGGCCGAAGGCAACTTCCCCCGGCTCACGTATGACGAGGCACTGGCCAAACTCGCTGAGCACGGAGAGGTGCTCGAATGGGGCGATGACCTCGGCGCTCCGCATGAGACTCTGCTGGGCGGGATGTATGACAGGCCGCTGTTCATCACCGGCTGGCCCACCAAAGCCAAGGCTTTCTACATGCAGCCCTATGAGGACGATCCCGAGCGAGTCAAGGCAGCTGACCTGATAGCTCCTGACGGTTACGGAGAACTGATCGGCGGTTCCGAACGCATCCATGACCGTGCGCTGCTGGAACAGCGCATCAGGGAGCACAACCTGCCTGAAGAGGCGTTCAGGTGGTACCTGGACCTGAGGAGCTTCGGTACGGTACCGCACTCAGGTTTCGGACTGGGCTTCGAGCGCACACTCGCCTGGATCACCGGCGTGCATCACCTGCGTGAAGTGATTCCCTTCCCGCGCATGCTCACCCGCATGTACCCGTAACTGTCAATCGACAGCTTCGGCGTCCTCAGCCTCCCCGGCCTCAAACCGGGGAGGCTGACCGTCAAGCAGCAGCACCACCCGTTCCAGGCCCTCCCCCGCCAGCGTCGCCTCCAGGCTGCGGCTCAGGCGGCTGAAACCATCAGCTCCAAGCTGCACACTCTCCTGGCTGACCGGAAAGTTCAGAACGGCAGTATCCTGCCCGTCCAGCTCAGCGACGAACACCACGGGCGACGGCAGCTCCGCTGGCCAGGCGCCGTTCTCACCCTGCAGCTGGTCGCGGACCGCCTCCACGATGACGGCCACCCGGCCGCTGGCATCCTCGGGCAGCTCCAGCGTCTTGCGCAGCGGCACCTCCAGGTTGAAGCGGTCGAATGTTATGAGCCTGACCTCTTCTT
>CAZBBU010000212.1:0-3679 GCA_964489965.1 uncultured bacterium | reverse complement strand
GCGAAGTTCGCCTGGTCCAGGACCGGGTAGCCGGCGCCACCGGCGAGCAGCATGAAGGAGACCTGCTGGCCATCGGCTGCGTAGGGATTGTCTGTGATGCTGCCGAAAACTGCGCTGCGGAGATCCTGTGAGATTACTTCCACAACCCTGCGGAGTTTGGCCTGGCTGGTGGTTGCAGCCTCCTGTTGAGCCTGCACGCGCAGGCTTCCGGTTATGGCTGTGTAGGTCATGGCCAGAACAAGGCCGAACACTGCGAGTGCGATGAGCAGTTCAACCAGCGTCATACCGGCCGCGGAGCGTCGCATCAACCGATACCCGGCAACGGTGCCATGACTTCGTCATCCTCAACGGGTGCGGGACCAGCCGTGCGACCCGTGACGCAGGACTCTGCGCCTCCGGTGAGCCAGCAGACGGTCACTTCGTACTCCTGGAGCACTGCGGTTCCCAGGCCTGTCTCCCCGATATCCGCGACTTCGGCACGATACAGCCGAGGATCAGCCCGTCCGACTTCCTGCTGCAGTTCCACGAAGTGGTCCGGCAGTGTCCCGTAGTGCCAGGTCAGCTCCTCATTCGCGAAGAGGATCTCATCCGCGCCGGCCACGAGGCGACCCAGATAATTGAGAACCTGTGTAGCCTGCGTCCGGCCGCCCGAGTTGGAGTTCGTCCGGACCGTCGTCATGGTGGTAGTGGAGAGGACGGCTACGACCACGCCCAGGATCGCCACGGCGATCAGCACTTCCACCAGCGACATGCCTGCCGTTCGGAGTTCTCTGTTCACTTGACCCTCAATTCTCCGATGACGGAGAACTCCAGGTGATGGCGACCGGCGCCGGTTTCGACCCACAGGTCACCGGCTTCAGCCAGGCTCACAGCTGAGATGCGTCCAGGTGGCGTGAAGACCAGGATTGTTCCTTGCCGGATATTCGTCTTGACTCCATCCGGCATGGTTTCAGTCCGCAGTACGCGACCGTTGTGGCCGACCCTCAATACCAGATCCTGCCCTTCGCGCCGCAACGTCACGATCTCGCCGCGGGCCGAGGCAGCTGTGGCCCCTTGCCAGACGCTCTGCTGGATCGACGTGACGGCGGAACGCTGCTCCTGCGCAGCGAGTGCCTGCCGGCCGTTGAAAATTCCTATGCTGAGCACGATTCCCAGAATCGCCAGCACAATCAGCAGCTCGACGACTGAGAATCCCAGTTCACGGCGCTGCTGATTCGAGAGTGATCCGTCCATGTTGGAATGCTAAGGCGCCGGGCATTACCGAACACTTACAGGACATCTGTCCTGCCAGCGCACGTTTCAGGCCTTCCGCGATTCGCTCATTATCGCAGTTCCGGGGTTCTGTTGCCGCGGATAATTCTTACATCAGCGACTCAGATGTCATCAAACCCGTCATCAGCCCCGACCTTTGCGTACTGCCTGACCTTCTGCTCGAAGAAGTCGGTCTTCACACCATCAAAGTTGTCGACGTAGGCGCGGATCCAGGGCATGGAGTTCTGACTGACGCCTTCGTAGATCTCGTCGAGGCCCAGCATGCCGACCATCTTGTTGGCGCGGTACTTGACGTACTCGCCGAACTCAGCCATGTCGATGCCGCTCAGTGGCCGCAGCAGGGGGTCCACCAGTTGCAGTTCGCCGCTGACGGCATTCTCGAATGATTCTTGGATGTACGTCTCAAGGCCACTGGTGTGCAGTTCCGGGTTCTCAGCCAGCACGGCGCGCAGCAGTTCCGTCTGGAACTTGGTGTGGACGAGTTCATCCTTGTTGATGTAGCTGATGATGGTGCTGGTGCCGACCATCTTGCCTTCACGCGCCAGGTTGTAGAAGAAGGCGAAGGCGCCGTAGAAGTGGATGCCTTCGAGAATCAGGCTCTGCACCAGTGCACGCACGTACGTTTCCGCGGTGGGGTAATCGAAGAAGGCATCGTACGCCTGCATGATGGGCCGATTGCGTTCGTGGATCGCCGCGTTGTTGCGGGCGTCCTCGAACACCTGCCACTCACCCTGCCAGTCGGTCAGGCTGCTCAGCACGTAGGAGTAACTCTGATTGTGAATCACTTCCTGCTGTGCGATGAAGATCAGGTTCGACTGGGCGGCCGGGTCGGTGGTGTAATCCGCCAGTTTGAAGATGAGGCGCGCCTGGGGTGCGTCCAGCGTGGCCAGCAGGCCGATCAGGAAGTTGAAGGCCCGGCGCTCGTCCGGACTCAGGGCCTTGTAACTGCGCTGGTCGTCATTCAGACTGATCTCTTCGGGAATCCAGAAGTTCGCTTTCAGCTGCTTGTAGGTGCGGTTGAAACTGGGGTAGGCGATGTCGTCCCAGTTGAGGATTCCGGATGCCTTGCCGCCCAGTATTCCGGTGCTCTTGTTGGGGTTGACGGGTTCAAGGATGCGGAGTTTCTTCAACTTGGACATGCCCGCCATGATAGCCCAAAGCACCGCATGTTGCACCGTGAGTTGTTGTACATACAAGCCCTTGCGACCTGAGCCCACTCTTGTGGCGTTGATTAAGGAAACCTGAACGGAACTGCGGTTTCACTGACTTTCCGCTGACCCGGCCATTGGTACCTTTGCCGCGGGAGGCAGCGATGAACCGAAAACTCTTGCGCCTGGGAGCAATGCTCGCTACGGCCGCACTATTACTGGCAGCATGTGGTGGCGGGGCCAACCCGAACCCGGATCCCGAGCCGGAACCACAGCCACGCAGCATCAGCGGCACTCTGTTCACGGCACCCGCCACAGGGCTTTATGGCGCTTACGTGTACCTGTGTGAAGAAGGCAGCGCCTGCGAATCCGAGGCCGATGTCGTCAACTCAGTGGGCCCGATCAACAGCGGTACCGAGTCGATACCGTTCTCCTTCAGTGACCTGCCCGAAGACCGCTACGACCTGCTGGCCTGGATGCCGTCGGGCGATACCGAACCAGCCAGTCAGTACCTGGACCTGCTAACGGGCGTCATGGCCGGCACCGCTGGCAACGACCTGCAGCTGACGCTGGTCATCCAGGACCCCACGGACGGCAGCGCGGCCCTCTCGGGAATCCTCTACCTGCCGGGCACGATGGGTACCGCCGCGCTGGACGGCACTCGGACCCTGAGCGCCACTGCCAGTGAGCTGGCCACCATCACCAGCAGTTCCGTGATGCCGGCCGGTGACATCCTGCTTGGAGCCGGAAACGACCTGGGAGCCGGCAGGCCGCTCGAGGCAGTACCCGGCGAACTGGTCGTCAAGTTCCGCGATGACGTCCTGTTCAGCCAGGCCAGCCTGGGCACCCTGTCCGTTGACGGCGTGCAGCTGCAGCACGTGCAGGGCACTCCCGCAGGGCAGCACCTGTACCGGGCCGCCGCACTGGGAGTCGCCGAAACGATCGCCTTGGCCGAACAGTTGAGTAACCGGCCTGACGTGGAAAGGGCGGCACCGAACTGGATTCTGCACAGCTTCGCGATGCCCGATGATCCCCTCTACCCGATTCAGTGGCACTATGACGCCATCAACATGGAAGCTGCCTGGGACATCGAACAGGGTGACTCTGCGGTGACCGTGGCGGTGGTGGACAGCGGCAAGATCTCGCACCCCGACCTGCAGTTCACGGGTGGGTATGACTTCATCAGCACCATCGCCGCCGCCGGTGACGGCAACGCCCGTGACGGTGACGCGACTGACGTGGGTGACGGCTCGGGTTAC
>CAZBBU010000211.1:0-3684 GCA_964489965.1 uncultured bacterium | reverse complement strand
CCTTCCTGGAGAAGCGCAAGCCTGACTTCACCGGCGAGTAAAACCCGCGTACACGGTTGAGTCGGAAGGGCGTGGTATCAGTTGACCATGCCCTTCCGCCTCAAGGTATCCCTGGCCATCATCCTCACCTTCCTGGTACTGGCCCTGGTGGGCCCGCTCGTGGTTCCGATCAGTCCGCTGCAGGACACGCAGACCGAAGCCGCGCTCGCCCTTGACCGCAGTCAGTTCACGGATGTCGACGGCCTGAGAGTGCACTACCTCGCCACGGACGCCGCCGCAGGAGACGGCCCGGTCCTGCAGCAGCCCCTCCTCCTGCTGCACGGTTACCTTTTCAATACTCAGAGTTTCCGTAACGTTCAGGACAGCCTGGCCCAGACCGGCCAGGTGATCAGCTTCGACCGCCCGGGTTTCGGCCTCACCGAACGCCCGCAGTCCGGTGACTGGACCGGAACCAGTCCCTATTCACCAGAGGGGCACGCGCAGCTCACCCTGGACCTGATGGACGAACTCGGCGTGGAACAGGCCGTGCTGCTGGGGCACAACTCCGGCGCGGCTGTCGCGCTGGAAGTGGCGCTCATGGCACCCGACCGCGTGGCAGGCCTGGTGCTGGTGGCCCCGGCCGTCTTCAACGTGGGCGGACCGCCCGGTTGGCTCAGGCCGATCCTTGGTACGCCCCACATGAGCCGCCTGGGGCCGCTGCTCATGCGGCAGCTGGCTGGCGAGGCCGGAGCGGGCTTCGTGGCGGCCAACTGGTCGAACCGCACCCTCATCGACGACGCCGCCCTGCGGGCGCACGCGCAGAACTTCAGTGCCAACAACTGGGACCGGGCTCTATGGGAGGTTTCCAAGGCGAGTCATGAGTTCCCCTACCTGGATCAGCTGGCCAGCATCGACGTACCGACGCTGGTGGTCAGCGGCGCCGCCGACACGGTGGTGCCGCCCGAAGAGGCCCAGCGGCTGGCCTCAGAGCTGGGCAATGCCACCTTCGCCCTGCTGGACGGCTGCGGCCACGTGCCTCATGAGGAATGCGCCCCGGAGGTCACGGAACTGACGCTCGCCTGGCTCCTGGATGAAAAATTGCTGCTGGCTCCCTGAGGACCGGTGCTAGTATTGAGTCGTGATCCTTGGTGTCATAAGTGATGTACATGCCAACGTGCTGGCACTTGAGGCTGCGGTATCAGCCATGCGTCAGCGTGGAGTGGACAACATCATCTGCCTGGGGGACCTGGTCGGTTACGGACCTTCGCCGAACGAGACCATCGACCTGATCAGGTCTGAGCACATAGTCTGCTCGCTCGGCGCGGCAGACGAACGTATCGCGTTCGATTTCGCCCGCAGCGGCAAGCCCCGGGTGGGCGTGGCGGACCAGATTCTCGACTGGACGCGTGAGGTCATCGAGCCGCGCCACGTGGAGTTCCTCCGCACCCTGCCGGTGCAGCGGCGCCTGAACACTCCGGCGGGGCGACTGCGGTTCTTCCATGGCAGCCCGGAAACACCCGGTGAGCGCCTGAACCTGAACCAGGATCCCATGTCACTCACCCAGCTGCTTGAGCGCAACCGCTGCAGCATCCTGGTGGCGGGTGCCACACACGTACCGTTCTACCGGCAGGTTCCGGGCGGCTGGGTGCTGAATCCCGGTTCAGTTGGCCTGGCCCTGAACGGCGAGCCCGGCGCGGACTACGCCATCCTGACCATTCATGAAGACGCGCTTGACGTACAGATGGACAAGGTCGAGTATGACTTCGCGGCCGTAGCCTTTGACATCGTGGCCTGGGGCCTGCCCCGCATGGTGGCTGAGGCTGTGCAGCACGGGCGCATGCCCGACCCTGTCGACGGTGACTGAGCCGGGCGCCACCCGCGCTGCCTGACCTCAGACCTCAAGCGCCAGCGCCAGGCCTTCACCGCCACCGATGCAGATGCTGGCCATACCGCGGCCGCCGCCCTGTTCCCGCAAGGCACTGAGCAGGGTGACCAGGATCCGGGCGCCGGAAGCGCCGATCGGATGGCCGAGCGAAACCGCCCCGCCCCGCACGTTCATCTTGCTGTCCGGGATGCCCAGTTCCTTCATGACGGCCATGGGAACCACACTGAACGCCTCGTTCACCTCGAACAGGTCAACGTCGGCAGCCCGCCAGCCCAGCCGACCGAGCAGCTTCTGCATGGCGCTCACCGGCGCGGTGGTGAACCATTCGGGCTCATGCGCATGGGCCGCCCAGCCACTTACCGTGGCCAGCACCGGCCAGCCGCGCGCTGCGGCTGTGTCAGAGTCCACCAGCACAAGCATGGCTGCGCCGTCGTTGATGGTGGAGGCGTTGGCGGCAGTGACGGTACCGTCCGCCTCGAAAGCGGGCCGCAGCTGCCTCAGTTTGTCAAAGTCCACCTGGGTGGGACCCTCGTCCTCGCTCACCACCGTGACCGCGCCCCGGCGGCCCGGGACTTCGATGGGTACTATCTCATCCGCGAACGCGCCGTTCTGCTGCGCGGCCTGCGCACGGCGGTATGACTCGCTGGCGAACTCGTCCTGCTGCTCGCGGCTGAATTCGTACCTCGCCGCGCAAAGCTCCGCACAGGAACCCATGTGCTTCTGGTTGTAGACATCCCAAAGCCCGTCATGAACAAGTGAATCGACCACATTGCCGTCACCGAGCCGCAGTCCGGCCCGGGCACCCGGCAGCAGGTAGGGCGCGTTGCTCATGGATTCCATGCCGCCGGCCACGACCACCTTTTCCTCACCGGTCGCAATCAGCCGACTGGCCTGGATGACGGCCTCGAGGCCACTGCCGCACATCTTGTTCAGGGTCACGGCCGGCACTGAATCGCCAAGGCCGCCCCTGATGGCCACCTGCCTGGCGGGTGCCTGTCCCTGACCGGCAGACAGAACGTTACCGACCAGCACCTGACCCGCCTGACCCGCTTCAAGGCCGAGTCGCTCTGCGAGTGCCCGCACCACCTGCGCGGTCAGGTCGGCCGCCGGCAGCGGGGCCAGACTGCCCTGTAGTGAGCCGAGAGGGCTGCGCCCGGCAGCTGCAATCACTGTTGCCACGTATATATCCTCACCTTCTGAAGACCATGCTCGCGGTCCGGTCCTGCCACTCTACCTGCAGTGGCACCCGCAGATTGGTAGTGACTGGCAACAGCAACACCCCGCTGAGTGGCCTTCCCGGTGCGACCGACGCTGGATCGCCCCGAAGCACCACCAGCCCGTCATCCGGGCCCAGCACGATTGCGGAGTCACCCTGACGGAACGTGAACTCCAGGCTTGCCGCGGTCTCGGCACTGCTGCTCAGCACGAAGTACAGCGGCCTGTAACCGGTAATTCCGGCGTTGAACCCGTCGATCCCGGCACGCTGCTCAGGCAGCGCCAGGGCCAGCAGCCCCGCGTCGACCAGCAGCACGCTCTGGCCCTGATGTTGGAGCCGCAGCGCCAGCACTCCGTTGTCCAGTTCCACCTGCTCCGCGGCCATTGGTGCCACCGGGACACGGGGGCCCTCCACCTCAACCCCGGCAGCTTCCGTCAACAGCAGCCTGGTACGGTCAGGAAGGATGACTACTATGCCGCTGACGCTCCCGCCCAGGTCCTCCACCAGTGAGAGCGGCACCCACAGCCGGGAGTCTTCTTCCATGGTTGGGGCCGCCATGCGGCGTTCCCGGGTGTCTGCCATGCCAGCCGGCAGCCACAGGTAA
>CAZBBU010000210.1:0-3691 GCA_964489965.1 uncultured bacterium | reverse complement strand
TGAAGCGGACCAGTTCGTTGGGCCCGGTGTAGGCCTCAACCGCCATGCTGATGCTGCTGCCGGCCTCGGCGGGCAGCTCGCGTTCAAGGGCCACCCGGAACTGACCGAGGGAGATGCCGCTCAGCGCGGTATCGCTGACGCTTGATTCCACGGCCTCGTCGAGAGCGAGCGGCGTGTTGTCGGCGGAGCCGGCCGGGCGCATGACGATGGCGTATCCGCTGTTCCGGTCGTTGGTCTGCAGCGAGACGTAGCTGACAGCTTCGACGGACTGGCTCAGCGGGTTGGTGGAGAAGCTCTCGGCCTGGCCGATCTTGACGGTGGGCGAGTCGGTGCGGCCGAGGCCCGGGAAGGCGAGCTGCACCATCTGGCTCTCCTCCGCCTCGCCTACACGCTGCACTTCCAGGGTGGTGGCGATGGTGTGGGTGATGTTGCTGACCACCACCGTGCGGTCGACCTGGACACCGTCGAGGCTGAAGCTGAAGCTGCCCTGGATCTCGGTGTCGCTCAGTACTTCCCACTCGCCGCTGGCGTCCTGCGGTTCGTGGTACTCGCCGTCCAGGAGCACCGCGTTGCCGGGGATGCTGGCGCCGATCGGGATCAGGTTCTGGGCGTTGTCGATGTTGTAGTTGTTGAGAGACTGACCCTTTTGCTGCTTGGCGAAGACGGCCACGAGCTCGCCGGCGTCGTTGAAGAAGAAGTCGGCGCCCTTGGTGGGTATGCGCACCAGGGTGTCTGCTTCGTGCCCGCACCAGAACGAGGCTGCCGCGGGGGCTGCGCATGCCTCGGCCACCTTCTCGAGGTTCCGGAATTCCTGCACGGAGAACTCGTTCAGCGCGAATTCCACCCGGGCGGCCACTGTGGACATCAGCAGCAGCACCAGGGTCAGGGTGGCGAGTTTCTTGATCTTCAAGGCAGCTCCATTCGGTGTGCCCTGTCCAGGCCGGACTGGTCTTGGTTTCGGCGTCTGGCAGGTGGCACGGGGTCATGCCCTCCGGGGTTGAAGGGGTGACATCTGAGTATTCGTCTTAACGCCAGCCAGCCGCCTTTCAGGGCGCCATGACTGGTTATTGCTTCTGCTGCGTATGCGCTGCAGGTCGGGTGGAACCTGCAGGTTGGCTGCGGTTTGAGTGGGGACAGGAAGCGACGGTAGAACCGGATGGGTTGCAGCAGCAACCACTGCACCGGGTTGAGCCTGGGCCGGTTCATGCCAGGAACTCCGAGCGTTCCAGGGCCCTGACCAGCGAGTCACGCAACCTGGCGTAACTGGCTTCTGCCGCTTCCGGGCGTGTGATGACCAGCAGGTCACGGCCGGAAGCCGGCCAGCGCGCGTCTTCACGCGCAAGTGCCCGCAGCGCTTCACGCAGTCTCCTGCGTACGCGGTTGCGGGTTACGGCGTTGCCGACTTTGCTGCTGACCACGATTCCCACTCTCACCTGGCCGTGCCTGCGGGGACCCCAGCGGACCCCCAGCAGTCTTGCGCCCGCGCTTCGTCCCTTGCGGAGACGGCGGAACTGCCGGTCACCCTTGAGTGACCTGACCGCGGGCGCAGGCGATTCCAGGATTGGCTCGGGGCTCAGGCCTCGTCGGACACGCTCAGGCGCTTGCGGCCCTTGGCGCGGCGACGCTTGATGATGTTGCGGCCTGCGGGCGTGGCCATGCGGGCACGGAAGCCGTGCGTCTTGGCGCGCTTGCGCTTGTTCGGTTGGTAGGTACGCTTCACGGTCGACTCCTTTCGACTCTTTGGACTTGGGCTTGCTCAGCACGTCAGGTCGGGTGCGCGGCGCGGCCGGTGTTCTGTCCGCTGCCGGCGTCAACCCTGGCTCGCTGCTACAAATGGAGGCGAGGGCAGACAAGCCGGATGATGTTATAACATCAGGGCAGGTCAGTGGAACTCTCAGGCAGCAGCGACGGGTGCGAAGGCGGTCCCGTAATGGTCCTCGAAAGCCTGGCTCGCCATCAGCAGCGTTTCCTCCGCCAGCGGGCGGCCGATGAGCTGCATGCCGATGGGCATGCCGTGCTCGGCGCGGGCGCCGGGGATGCTTATGGCCGGCAATGCCGCCAGGTTGGCGAGGTTGGTGGCGGTATCACCACGGTAGGTGCGCAGTCCGGGCGGCACGCCCAGCTCCCAGGCGACCGAGGGGGTGGTGGGAGTGAGCAGCACGTCGAACTCGGCCAGTGCCGCGTCCAGTTCCGCCTTGATGAGCGCGCGGGCCCTGACGGCACGCTCAAAGTAATCGGCGCGGTGTTCCTCACTGAGTGCCAGGCTGCCGATGAGCAGGCGGCGCCTCACCTCGTCGCCCAGTCCGGCTCCGCGGCTGAGCTGCATCACCTGTTCCTGCCCCAGGCTGTTGGCGCCTTCGCGGGAACCGAACGTCATGCCGTCGAAGCGCGCCAGGGCGCTGGAGGTCTCCACCGAACAGAGCAGCAGGTAGGTGGGCGCGACCAGCCGCAGCGAAGCGAGGCTGAAGCTGCTGACGGTGGCGCCGAACGATTCGAGCAGTCCCACGGTCTCCCTGAGCGCGGCCTGCACGCCGTCCGAGTTCCAGTCGCCGCACAGCTCGCTGATCATGCCTACCTTCAGGCCCTTCATGGATTCGGGTGTTTCCGGCGCCTGGCGACGCGCCAGGGCGATGGTGGTGCTGTCATTGTCATCCGGGCCGTCCATGGCGGCCAGCAGGCGCCGCACGTCGGCGGTGTTGCGGGCGAAGACGCCCACCTGGTCCAGTGACATCGCCAGGGTCAGTGAACCCCAGCGTGACAGCCGGCCGTAGGTGGGTTTGAGTCCCAGGATGCCGCAGAACGAGGCGGGCTGGCGCACGCTGCCGCCGGTGTCCGTGCCCAGTGCCACGGGTACGATGCCGGCCGCCACGGCCGCGGCGGAACCGCCGGAGCTGCCGCCCGGTATCCGTTCCGGGTCGTGCGGGTTGCGCACGGGCCCGAAGGCGGATGATTCGTTGCTGGAACCCATGGCGAACTCGTCCAGGTTGGTCTTGCCGATGGGAGTGACGCCAGCCTGCAGGAGCCTGTCCACCACGGTGGCGGTGAAGGGCGGCACGTAGTCGCGCAGCATGTTGGACGCGGCGGTGGTGCGTGTGCCGCTCAGCGACAGGTTGTCCTTGATCGCCAGGGGGACACCGGCCAGGGGCAGATGTTCGCCCTGCGCGATGCGGGTGTCAGTCGAGGCCGCAACCTCAAGCGCCTGCCGGTCCAGGGTGGTGATGAAGGCGTTCAGCTCTTGATGAGCCTGCGCCTTGCTGAGTGCTTCCCGGGCCTGTTGCGTGGCGGTTGAAGCTGTCTGGTTCACGCCTTCAGAGCATAGCAAGCCGCCCTGCAGTGCACCAAATCACTCCCGATATACTGTTGTTCATGTCGCTGGACGCCCCTGCTTCACAGGGGTCACATCCCCCAATCGAGTTCAAGGGCTGCAGCCAGGCGGGTCGCGTGCGGACCGTCAACCAGGACGCGTTCTTCGCCGGTCCGGCTGCGGGCCGCGCCTTCGTGGCTCTGGTGGCTGACGGCATGGGCGGTCACCGTTCCGGCGAGGTCGCCAGCCAGAAGGCCGTGGAGATCATGCGCCGGGAGCTGGAGCGGAGCCGCAGCCAGCCGCCGGTGACCATCGCCAGGGCGATGCAGATGGCCAACCTGGCGATCTTCGACCATTCGGCGGCCGAACCGGAGCACCAGGGCATGG
>CAZBBU010000209.1:0-3706 GCA_964489965.1 uncultured bacterium | reverse complement strand
CCTGCTGGACCACGCGCTGCTGGCCGAGGGTGACGCCGATGCCGCCGCACTCAACCAGGCTCTGGAGCAGGAAGGCAGCGCTGAGGCCGGCTACCTGCGTGCCAACCTGCTCCTGAGCGGCGGCGATGCCGAGGGCGCGCTCGAGCTCCTGGAACGGGTTTCTCACGGCGATTTCAGCAGCCCGTACTTCCTGCCCGGCTGGCTGCTGGCGCGGCTCGGTCAGCTGCGTGACCTGCTGGGGAAGCGGCAGGAGGCGCTGATGGCCTACCGCGGTGTGCTGGCCCTGTCCTGGGCACCCCCGGAGGCGGTCGAGGCCGCGGAGACGGGCCTGGAGCAGCCGTTCACGCTTCCGGACGCGTAGTACAATCAGCCGCATGCGTGGACTTCTGTACGAAGCTGCCGCCCACTACAGGCGCGGCAAGGAGCTCGAGGCTGCCGGCCAGCGGGCCGAGGCGATCGAGGCCTGGCACGCTGCCCTCCGTGACCTGCACGCCGTCAAACCGCAGCGCATGCGTGACGTGCTGCTGGCGCAGGTTTACCTGGCCTGCCACATGGCCAGCCGCGATTCCGATCCGGAAGGGTCACTGACAGACCTGCGCTTCGGGTATTCCTACGCGCGCACCACCCGTGAGCCGTCGGTGCGGCTGCTGGCGGAGCAGTTGTGGCTTGCACAGAATCAAAAGACCGGCGCGCTGGAGTAACATGCCCGCATGTCACTGAACCATTCGGCCATTGAGGCCGACTACCTGGCGCTGCTTGAGCAGCTGGTGCTGAGCGAATCACCGACCCACGACAAAGAGGCTTTGGACGCCCTGGCGGACACCCTTACGGAACTGCTGGAGGCTCGCGGCTGGCAGGTAACCCGCCATGAGCAGGACGGTGCCGGCGACCACCTGGAGGCCCGGCTGCAGGCTGCCGGCAGTGGACCCTCCACCCTGCTGCTGTGCCACTTCGACACCGTCTGGCCGGTGGGCACCCTGGCAGAGATGCCGGCACGCCTCGAGGACGGCAAGTACTACGGCCCCGGTGCGCTGGACATGAAGGCCGGCATCGCCGCCGCCCTGCACGCCACCGATCTGTTGCGCAGGGCGGGCGTCAGCCCGGCCGGACCGGTCACGCTGCTGCTCACCTCTGACGAGGAAGTGGGCAGTCTCACCTCCCGCCCGCTGATCGAGAAACTGGGCTCTGAGCATGACAGGGTGCTGGTGCTTGAACCCGGCGTCGATGACGGTGCCCTCAAGATCGGCAGGAAGGGAGTCGGCGATTACACCGTCAGCTTCCACGGCGTCAGTTCGCACGCCGGTAACTCACCGGAACTCGGCGCCAGCGCGTTGCGGGAGCTGGCCCATTTCCTCCTGTTCGCGGAATCGCTGGGGGATGACAGCAAGGGCACCACGGTCAACGTGACGACCGCCAGTGGCGGCAGCGCCCGCAACGTCATCGCCGAACGTGCCGAACTGGGCATCGACCTGCGGGTGTTGGTGGCCGGCGAGGCGGAACGCATCCACGAGTCGCTGGGAAGCTACCGCAGCCGTGACGCGCGGGTGAAAGTGCGCGTGGAGGGTGGGCTCAACCGGCCCCCGCTGGAACCGAACGAGGTCAATCAGGCGCTCTGGGAACAGGTGTCGGCCATCGGCGCCGGACTGGGCCAGGAGCTGCGCGGCGCGGTGGTGGGCGGTGGTTCCGACGGCAACTTCACGTCAGCGATCGGCCGGGCCACCATGGATGGACTCGGTGGAGTCGGTGCCGGCCCGCACGCGCGTCATGAACACATCGACGTGGCCGCAACCCTGAAGCGGGTGGAGTTGCTGGCGGCCATACTGGCGCACTCAGCTTCCTGATGCGGGGGGCCGGGCGTCAGGAGCCGTTGCTGCTGCAGGCGGCGATGGTGCTGGCCTGCGGCGTGCTGCTGACGCTGTCATTGCCGCCCGCCGGCTTCTGGCCGGCGGCCCTGGCCCTGGTCCCGCTGCTGGTGCTGGTGGCGCGGTGTGCGGGATTCAGGCGCGCGTTCGCGCTGGGCTTCTGGTTCGGCATCGGCTTCTTCAGCCTCTACCTGCTGTGGCTGCCGGCTTCCCTGTCACAACCCGACTGGTTCGGACCGTTCTTCTGGGCGCTCTACCCGCCTCTGGTGGCCATCCTCGGCTGCTTCTGGGGTCTGGCCTGCGGCCTGTGCCGGCTGGTCGGGGGTGAGGGGCGAGGCACGCTGCTGCTGCTGCCTGTCGCCTGGACCGTCACCGAGCTGCTGCGCAACGTCGGTTACTTCGCCTTCCCCTGGGGAACGCTCGGTTACATGTGGCTGGACACGCCACTGGCGCAGCTGGCGGACCTCGTGGGAGTGAACGGGCTGAGCCTGCTGACCCTGACGATCGTGGCCCTGCTGTCCGCACCGTTCGTGCCGGCATCGTCCCGCCCACGGCACGACCGGGTGTGGCTCGCACCGGTATTCGGGGCAGTCCTGCTGCTTGCCGCCTGGCTCAGCGGTGCCCAGCGTTTCGTCGAGCCTGGCCCCACGACACATACGGCCCTGCT
Organism: uncultured bacterium; assembly: GCA_964489965.1. GTDB lineage: Bacteria > Deinococcota > Deinococci > Deinococcales > Trueperaceae > CALDPK01. The sequence goes on along the minus strand of CAZBBU010000209.1, from coordinate 1,177 downwards.
GGTGCAGCCGGACCTGGATCCGTTCGGCAGGCTTGCCTCGCCCCGCGCCGAACTGCTGGTGCAGACCAACCTGACCGCGGACGGCAGCAGCGGCCAGTCGCCCGATCTGGTGGTGTGGCCTGAGGGGTCGCTGCTCGGCTTCGACCTGAACAGCCCCGCCAGCAGCCAGCTGCTGGCAGACATCCAGCAGTCGTCGCCCGGAAGCGCCTTCGTGGTCGGCGGCCGCGGCGTGTCGGAACGTGGTTCGCACAACCGGGCCTGGCTGCTGCAGGACAGTCAATTCACAGGCAGTTACGACAAGTCGGTGCTGGTGCCGTTCGGCGAGACCTGGCCGCTGATGGACAGCCTGAGCGGCTTCTACCGGTTCGTGTTCGGCCTGCTGCAGGTGGGCATGCTGCAGGACACAGCCCCGGGTCTGGAGCGTCCGGCGCTGCAGGTTGCCGCCGCTGCTGACTGGCAGGTGGGGGTGTACATCTGTTATGAGTCGGTCTTCCCGCAGGTGACTGCCGACCTGGTGGGCAACGGTGCCGGCGTGCTGGTGAACATAACCAACGACGCCTGGTTCGCGCGTGGCAACGGCGCGCGTCAGCACTTTGACATGGGTCGCATGCGCGCCATCGAGACGCGTCGCTACATCCTAAGGGCCGGCCTGGACGGCATAACCGGCGTGGTGGACCCCAACGGTCGGGGCGTGGCCGAACTGCCTCGTGACACGCCAGGCACCATGCTGGCGCACTACTCGGTGTCGGAGGAGCGGACGGTCTTCGTTCAGCACGGCTCCCTGCTGTGGCTGCTTCTGGCCGTATGGGCGGTGGCGGGCGCCGGCGGTCGCTTCCTGATTCACGGGCTGCCGGAGTAGCAGCTATGCTTGTAGGGTGAACATCGTCATAGTCGGTGGGGGCGAAACCGGCTACCAGATCGCCCTGCAGCTGCACCAGGAACACAACGTCACGGTCATTGACACGGATGAAGCCCGTGGACTTGACCTTGAAAGCCTGGACGTCCGCTTTCTCACGGGAAACGGGGCGGATCCCGAGGAACTGCGCAAGGCGGATGTGGCCGCGGCAGACGCAGTCATAGCCTGCACCACCAGCGATGACGTGAACGTGCTGGCCTGCCTGGCCGCCAAGGGCCTCGGCGCGCAGCAGACCATGGCTTTCGTGACGCGCGAGCGTTA
>CAZBBU010000208.1:0-3710 GCA_964489965.1 uncultured bacterium | reverse complement strand
GCTGAGCGTCGGCCTGTTCATGATAGCGATGATGGCGCTGTTCGGCTCCATGATCCTCCTGCCCATCTACCTGCAGAACATCCGTGGCTTCGGCTCACTGGACACCGGCCTGTTCCTGCTGCCCGGAGGCGTGCTCATGGGCGTGGCCGCGCCCTTCATCGGGCGACTGTTCGACCGTTACGGCCCGGTGCCCATGACCACCATCGGTGCCGCGCTCATAGCCATCATGCTGTGGCGATTCAGCACCATCGGCGCCGCAACGCCGGTTCCGTTGCTGCTGACCTACCATCTGCTGCTCAGCAGTGGCATGGCGCTGCTGTTCACGCCGCTCATGACCACCGGCATGAACCCTCTGCCCCGCCGCCTCTACTCGCACGGCAGTGCTGTGATGAGCACCCTGCAGCAGGTCGGTGGCGCGCTCGGTGTGGCACTGCTCGTCACCGTCATGAGCAGCCGTGCCGCCAGCTTCGGAACCACGCTGGCACCCGAGCTCGCGCAGGCTGCGGGCCTCCGTTCGGCCTTCGCCTTCGGCGCGCTCTTCGCCGTGCTGGCCGCGCTGCTGACGCTGTTCCTGAAGCGCGTCAGCCCGGCCGAGGAAGAAGAGGAACTGCCGGCTGGCGCCCCGGTTCCGGACAACCAGCCGGTAGCCGTTCACTGAACGCTCCTGCGGCGTTAGCCTGAAGACCTTGCGGTAGAATCCGCCATGTACCAACCCCATCACTTCCGGGTTGATGACGTTGTGCGCCAGGCCGAGCTTGTACGCGCCTACCCGCTCGGCCTGCTGGTAACGGCGGGCGCAAATGGCCTGGTTGCCAACCCGATTCCGTTCGTGCTGGACGCACGGCCGGACTCGCTGGGCGTGCTCCGTTGCCACCTGGCCCGGGCCAACCCACAGTGGCGTGACATTCATCCGGGCATGGAATGCCTGGTGGTGTTCCAGGGTCGCGACTTCTACGTGACGCCATCCTGGTATGCGACCAAGGCCGAGACGGGCAAGGCGGTTCCCACCTGGAACTACGTCACGGTGCACGCCTGGGGCGTGGCCCGCGTCGTGGAGGATGATGCCTGGCTGCACAGTCAGATCCGGGACCTCACAGACCAGCATGAGCTGCCGCGGGCCGAACCTTGGGCGGTGGATGACGCACCGGAAAGCTACGTGGCAGCGCAGGTGAAGGGGGTGGTGGGCCTCGAGATCACCGTCACGCGCAGTGAGGGGAAGTGGAAGCTGAACCAGAACCATCCGGAACGCAATCGCGCGGGCGTCAGGCAAGGCCTGCTGAAGGACGGCGACGCCGAGGCGGCGGAACTGATCGAATGAGGGGTGAGAAGATGGCGGATTATCTGACGGCGTTCGAAAGATACCGGCAGGACCTGGACGGGGCACTGGCCCAGATCAGAGATGACGAGTTCTTCGCCTCCCCCGGCGGCAGCGCCAACAGCGTCGCCGTCATCGTCCGGCACCTGAGCGGCAACTTCGCCAGCCGCTTCACCGACTTCCTGACCAGTGACGGTGAGAAACCCTGGCGTGAGCGCGAGGGCGAGTTCCAGTCGCCACAGGCCGACCGCGCCGAAGTCATGGCGGAGTTTGAGGAAGGTTGGCGGATACTGACAGACTCTGTGCGGAACCTTGAACCGTCGGACCTGGAGCGTGAGATCACCATCCGCGGCAAGCCACTCAGGGTTGATGACGCCCTGCTGCGCAGCGTCGCCCATTTTGCCGGGCACGTGGGCCAGGTGATCCTGATCGGCAAGCAGTTACGTGGCGACGACTGGAACTACTTAAGCATCCCGCCCGGCGGAACCAGCGACTACAACAGGCAGCCTGACCGGCGTTAAAACCCCAGCTGGGAAGTGAGCTCACGCGCGGCCGCGGCACCCGCCCGGTTGGCGCCGATGGTCGAGGCCGATGGCCCGTAGCCGACCAGGTGAACGCGCGGCTCTCCCGCCACCCGGGTGGCACGGCGGCCGGCATTCTCGTCGAACGGGCCAGTGCGGAAGTCCGGTTCCCGGCGGGTCACCCAGGTGGTGGTGGCGACGCGAGAGACTTCGTCCAGCAGCTGGACCGCGGAGATTCCGCCGCCGACCAGCACCACGTGCTGGCCTGCGAACTCGGCGGCCGTCCTGTACTCGGCCGTGTGCAACTGGCGGCCCCTGAACCTGTCACTGCCGGGGTACTCGGGGAGGTGGGGCGTTTGCCAGGTGCCGCTGGCGTTGATGATGCCGCGCGTCCTGACCTGACCGCGGTCCGTGTACACGAGGAAGCCGCTGTCTGTTCGCTGCACGGACTGCACCCTGACGGGCCGCCAGACGTTGAGGCCGAAGCGCTCCTCATACTCGCTGAAGTACCTGGGTACCGCTATGCGCGCCTGCACCTCCTGGCTGTCCATACCCACGGTGTCAGACAGGGCCATACCCGGCAGGTCATGCACCCTGTTCACGGTGCTGAGCGTGAGGCTGGGCCAGCGGTGCAGCCAGGCGCCGCCGGGGCTCTCCTGGTCGTCCAGGACCAGGAAGCCCTTCACCGGTTCAAGTCCCAGCCGCTTCTGGTGGTAGGCGCTGGACAGGCCGGCCTGTCCAGCGCCGATCACCACTATGCCGGTCACCAGCCGCATGCCGTTCACCTGCCGGCCGCAGCGTCCACGTGTGCCCGCAGGCGGGCGGTGATGCCGTCAAGCTGTTCCAGTTCCTCCGGAGTGAGGGCGTCGATGAACAGCTCGCGAACCGCCTCCAGGTGTGGCCTGGAACCAACTCTGAACGCGCTTAAGCCCTCCGGTGTCAGCACCACTTCGGCACCGCGGTTGTCCACCGCGCATTCCTCACGGGCGATGAGCCCCCGCTTCTCCATGCGACCCAGGTGGTGGGAAAGCCGGCTGCGTTCCCAGCCCATCACGCTGGCCAGCTCCGATGAACGGAGCCTGTTGCCACTGGCCTCTGTCAGTGCCAGAAGCACCTGGTAGTCGCCCGCTGACAGCGAGGCCGCAGTCTGCAGCCGGCTGGCAGTCCGGGCCCGGAGCAGCTCGGACGTCTCCGTGAACTGGCGCCAGACCCTGAGCTGTGCCCTGGTTGGCAGGCGCCGGCTTGTTCGTACTGGCTTGTCTCTGACCATCTGCACCCTCCATGGTTGACATGTCAATCATATTCGGTGCATGATGGACATGTCAATTACTGCCAGGCTGAGCAGGCCCTGGCCCCCTAAGCAGAGAGGACACTCCCACATGAACAGACTTGAGTTCGGAATAGACAGCTTCGGCGACCTGCCGCGTGACGACGCCGGCAACATCGTCAGCTACGCCGAGGCCATCAGGGCCACGGTCGAAGAAGCAGTGGTTGCCGACCAGACCGGCATCGACGTGGTGGCACTCGGCGAACACCACCGGCACGAGTTCGCGATCTCCACCCCCGAAACCGTGCTGGCTGGCATCGCCACCGTGACGGAGAACATCAGGCTCGCCTCCGGCGTGACGGTGCTGTCAAGCGACGACCCGGTGCGGGTGTTCCAGCGCTTCGCCACCGTGGACGCCCTCTCCAGAGGCCGGGCCGAGGTGATCCTGGGCCGCGGCTCCTTCACTGAATCATTCCCGCTGTTCGGCTACGACCTGGCCGATTACGAACTGCTGTTCGACGAGAAGATCGATCTCGTCCACAAGCTGCTGGACGAGAAGCCGGTCACCTGGCAGGGCACAACCCGGGCCGCTCTGCACGAGGCAGAC
>CAZBBU010000207.1:0-3713 GCA_964489965.1 uncultured bacterium | reverse complement strand
AGTTTGATGTCTCCGAATCGTGTTTCGAAGCGGCGCACGTTCTCCTGCAGGCTGAGCATCAGTGCCTTGGCGTGCTGTGGACTGAGCACCATCCGTGAGGTGACTGTGGGCTGCTGCCTCGGGTACGCCAGCACGAAGTCGATGAAGAATTCGGCACCGGTGTGAGAGATCAGGGCCATGTTCGAGTACGTGCCCTTGGCGGTTTCCTTGTCGATCTCTAGTTTGATTTCTTTGGGGTTCTGGTTCATGACGTCAACTCCTCTGCCAGTTCAGGCAGCATCTTGCGAAGCTGGAACCTGACCCGGCCGAGCGTAGTGGCCGTGTCAAGCGTCAGCACGGCAACATAACCCGCCACACCATGAGAGTCGAGCGGCGTCATCAGCACCGGACCCTTCTCGTACTCGATCATCGTCTGCTTGATCTCGCCCTCGCCCATCAGTTCCGCCAGCACCTTGCTGGAAGCCAGGCTTGAGGCGACGAGACCGCCTATGAAGCTCAGGTCGAAATCAGCCTTGCTGGCGCCCTCGACGATGAAACCGTCGGTCGAGACTATCGCCACGCCAGTGACACCCTTGATGGCCAGCATGCTTTCCAGATGCGCTTTCAGGCTCATTGCCTACCTCCCAAGACAGCCCTGAGTGGCTTCAGCGCCCGTTCGACGTCATCAGGCAACCGGCCGATGTTGCGGCCCCGCTCGAACACCAGGGCCAGAAAGTGGCCCGGCAGCAGCAGCAAGGTCACGTCATGCGAGGTGAGCGAAACAGAGAACTGCCGCACCTCGCCAAGGCTCAGGTTCAGGAAACAGGAACGGGCGGAATCCGCCAGGCTGGCCAGCTCGGCAGCGAGCTGATCGGCCGCAAAGCGACTGCCCGCCTGGTCCACAACCAGACCGTCATAAGTGAACACCAGGCCAGCCACCAGGCCCGGCAGCGCAGCCACCGGTGCAAGTGCCCCGCTCAGGTTCATGACAGTGACTCCAGGATCCGCTTGCCCGCGTACCCGCTGTACAGCCGGGCCTTGCCTATGTTGCCGCCAGCCTCGAGCAGCAGAACGCAGTACAGGTCGGCGTTCAGTATGCGCACGTAAGCCACGTTGCGCTCCGCGCTGAGAATGACTTCCTGCAGCGCTCCTCCGTGCAGCCGGCCGTCCACGGCGTTGGCGCCGTAGGTAAGCACGTTGGTCAGTTCGGCCACGAACGCCATCATCTCGTCCCGCGCACCACCCGCCTGCTCGACAATCAGGCCATCCATGCCACCTACGGCAGCGGCTATCGAGCCATCAACCTGATCGGTCAGGCCGGCAAGAATCTCGTCCAGTTCCGTCATCGCACGGTGACTGTATCACGGGCTCAGGCGCCTCCACAGTTGAAGTTTTTGCAATTCAGCGATGCTATCTTGACTGCATGAGTCAGATACATATTCATGCGGAACCGGGGGAAGTCGCGCCGTTCGTGCTGCTGCCCGGAGACCCCAAACGGGCACGCTTCATCGCCGAGACTTTCTTCGATGAGCCGAAGCTGTACACGGACCACCGGGGCATGCTCGGTTTCACCGGCAGCTACAAGGGCATGCCGGTGAGCGTGCAGACCACCGGCATGGGTACGCCCAGCCTGGCCATCACCGTCGAGGAACTGGTGCGCCTGGGCGCCACCACCCTGGTACGCGTGGGCACCGCGGGCATCATCAGCAAGGAGGTGGAGCCGGGTGAACTGATCATCGCCACCGGTTCCGTACCCAATGACGGCACCACCAGGCAGTACCTGAACGGCGCGCCATTCGCACCAGTGCCCGACCACACGGTCGTCAACGCCCTGGTCACCACCGCGGCCCGCGGCGGCAGGAAAGTGCATACCGGCCTGATCCAGACCGAGGACGCCTTCTACGCCACCACCCCGGATCACGTGGCCGAGCTGGAAGCCCGCGGCGTTCTGGGCATCGAGATGGAAGCGTCCGCCCTCTTCCTGCTGGGCAAGCTCCGGCGCGTGCGCACCGGTTGCGCGCTGGTGGCCAGCAACCGCATCGGTGACGCTCAACTGGTGGCACCGCAGGTGCTTCAGGACGGTGTTTCACACATGACCAGCGTGGCACTCGAAGCCGCGCTTCAGCTGCAGTCGTGAGCGGCACCGTAGCGGTTATCGGCGCCGGCACGATGGGGGCCGGCATCGCGCAGGCCTGTGCCGCGGCCGGCCATCGCGTGCTGCTGCATGACGTCAACGACGCCGCCCGTCAGCGCGGGCTGGCCGCCATCCGTGACAGCCTGGCGCGCTTCGTGCGCAAGGGCAGCCTGGATCAGGACGCCGCAGACGCACTCGTGGATCGCGTCACGCTGACAGAAGACCTCACCGCGATCGGCGAAGCAGACACCGTGATCGAGGCGGTACCCGAGAACCTAGACATCAAGAAGAGCGTTTGGGAAGGCGTGGCAGCCGCGGCATCCCCGGAGGCACTGCTGGCTACGAACACCTCAAGCCTGTCGGTCACCCAGATCGCCTCGTTCGCCGCGGGCCGGGAAGCGCGTTTCTGCGGCATGCACTTCTTCAATCCGGTGCCGATGCTGCCACTGGTGGAAGTCGTGCGCGCGCAGCTGACCGCCAGCGACACCATGACCAGGGCGGTCTCGTTCGTGGAGGGCATCGGCAAGACCCCGATCGCCTGCGCTGACACACCCGGCTTCATCGTCAACAGGCTGCTCATTCCTTACATGAATGACGCAGTGCACGCCCTGGCTGAAGTGGTCGGCACCGCCGAGGACATTGACCGGGCCATGAAACTGGGCGCCAACATGCCGCTGGGGCCACTGGCACTCTGTGACCTGGTCGGCCTGGACGTGGCACTGGCCGCCGCCGAGAGCCTGTACGCCGAGTTCCAGGATCCCAAGTTCCGCATCCACCCGCTGCTGCGGCAGCTGGTTCGCGCCGGCAAGCTCGGACGCAAGACAGGCGCCGGCTTCTACGACTACAAGACGGAGGACTGAGGAGTTGAGTGACATGGAAGAACTGCAACTGGACGGTGACCTGGAGTTCGAGAACCTGGAGTTTGCGGTCGAGGACGGCGTCGCCATCATCACCTTCAACCGGCCACAGGCGCTGAACGCACTGAACTCCGAGCTGATGCTGGAATTCAGCCTCGCCCTTGACATAGCAGCAGGCTCTGACGGCGTGCGGGCCCTGATCCTGACCGGTGCGGGTCGCTCGTTCATCGCGGGGGCTGACATCAACGAGTTCAGGAACCTGGGGCAGGACCCGTTCGCCGGGCGTGATGCCGCGCTGTCCGGCCAGGACGTTCTCGCCAGCCTGGCCTCCATGCCGGTTCCCACCATCGCGGCCATCAACGGATTTGCCTTCGGTGGCGGACTGGAAGTCGCCCTGGCCTGTGACCTGCGCGTGACGCAGGAGGGCGCCCGCATGGGCCTGCCGGAAGTGGGCCTGGGACTGATCCCGGGTTACGGCGGCACCCAGCGCCTGCCCCGGCTGATCGGCCCGTCGCGCGCGATGGACCTGATATTCACCGGCCGGCACGTTGAGGCGGCCGAGGCGCTGCAGCTCGGGCTTGTCAACCGCGTGGCAGAAGACGCCCTTGCCGGTGTCGCGCTTCTCGCATTCCGCGAGCGAGCCGAGCCCGGCGGCCTTGAGGAAGCCCTCGATCGCCTTTTCCGGCGCATCGACCCGCGGGCCCCGCCGCTCCTCGGTGACGTCGGCCTGCGCCTCGGGCAGC
>CAZBBU010000206.1:0-3718 GCA_964489965.1 uncultured bacterium | reverse complement strand
GGAAGCGGGGCAGCAGTGCCGGGGTGCCTGCCCGGGTAGCGACAAACAGTCCGCTGTTGGCCATGAGTGCGGCAAGTCCCAGGGACTTGAGCAGCACGGTCTTGCCGCCGGCGTTGGGTCCGGTCACGATCAGCAGCGACAGCTCGCTGTCCAGCTCCACGTCGTTGGGCACGCAGTTGGGCACGAACGGATGCCGGAGTCCCTTGAGTGACACGGTGGCGGGACGGAACTCCGGGCGCACCAGGTTCCAGTCGCGGGCAAGCGCGGCGCTGGCCTGAGCCAGATCCAGCACGCCGACGGCTGCCAGCGTGGGCTCAACAGCGGGATCGAGGGCCAGCCGCTGCCCCAGTGCCACCAGGATGCGCCGGACCTCGTCACGTTCCTCCAGCTCCAGCAGCGACAGTTCGTTGTTCAGACCCACCACGGCCTGGGGTTCCACGAACACGGTCGCTCCGGAGTCACTGCTGTCCAGGATGATGCCTGGCACCTGCGACTGGAAGTTGGTCTTGACGGGAATCACGTAACGGTCGCGCCGCTGGGTGATCAGGGCGTCCTGGATGGCTGCGCCACCACGTTCGATAACCGACTGCAGCCTGTCACGGATGCGCTGGCGCAGCGGATTCAGGCGGCGCCTGATCTCACGCAGTTTGGGGGTGGCGTCGTCACGGACCTTGCCGTCATTATCCAGCTGCTCCCGCACCAGACGGAGGGCGCCATCGAAGCTGCCCATCCCGCCGGCCACCTCGGCCAGGACCGGCCGGTCGCCAGCCGCCAGCGAACGCTTCAGGTCGCCGGCTGCGTCCAGGGTCCAGGCGATCTCCAGGATCTCGGTTCCAAGCAGCACCTGGCCGTCCTGCACCTGTGCGATCAGGGGCCGTATGTCACGGAGGCCGCCGAGTCCCAGGTCACTGCCGCCCAGTATCTCTTCGGTGCGCGCGAAGGAGGCGTCAACCTCCGCTTCGGCCAACCCGGGCGTCAGTTCCAGCGCCAGCTCGCGACCGAAGGCGGTGGCACACCGGTCCGCTACGGCAGAACGAAGCCTGCCGTAGGAGAGTTTCTCGAGTGTGCCGCTTGCTGCCCTCACAGCCGGACAGTATACGGCAGTGCGGGACCGCCCCGGGTTCAGGGGCTTTCCTGGGCGGATTCCTCCCTGGTGAAGCGGTAACCGACACCCAAGATCGTGTGAAAGTGAACGGGCTGGCCGGGCTCCGGCTCGAACATGCGACGCAGTCGCACCATCACGTTGTCCACGGTACGGCTGGTGGGCCAGGCGTCCTTGCCCCACACTTCGTCCAAGATGAGTTCACGGCTCACGACCTCACCCTCATGCCGTGCCAGCAACCGCAGTATCCCGTGCTCCCGCTCGCCCAGCACTTCCTCGCTGCCGTCATTCAGGCGCACCTTCCAGGTGCGGAAGTCAACGGTATGGCCCGCGAAGTGCAGCTGGTCTTCCTGCGGGAACCAGCCGCGGCGCTTGAGCATGTTGTGCACGCGCAGCAGGAACTCCGTCAGGTTGAAGGGCTTGACCAGGTAGTCGTCACCGCCGGAACTGAGCCCGCGGATGCGGTCCTCCGGCTGGCCTCGGGCGCTCAGGAACAGCACCGGCGTCGTGTCACCGGTTCGCCGCATGCGCTCGCACAGCTCGAAGCCGTCTATGCCGGGCAGCATCACGTCCAGCACCACCAGGTCCGGCTTCGACTCGGACCACTCCTGCAGTGCCTTCAGGCCGTCCCCGCTGGCCACGACTTCCAGGCCCTCCTCCAGCAGGTTGTCAACCAGCACGTCACGCAGCACCGGTTCATCCTCAACAACCAGCACCTTGAGCTTCACGCTGCACCGCTTCCCACGCCGGACGGCCTGGCATCCGCGGCGACGCTGCTTTCAAGCCGTCGCGGGAACGACACCGTGAAGCAGGTCCCGCGGCCCGTGGGGCCCGGCTGGTGCCGGATCCAGCCGTTCATGGATTCGGCCGCCTGCCGCACCAGATGCAGCCCCAGGCCCACACCGGGAGCGGTCCGGACCATCTCTGAGCCGACCCGGTAGAAGCGCTCGAACACCTTCTGTCCCACTCCGGCGGGGATGCCAAGACCCTGGTCACTCACGTGCATGCGAACCAGATGTCCACGGCCTTCCAGTTCGATGTGGATGGGCTTCTCAGCACCGGGACTGTACTTGATCGCGTTGTCAATCAGGTTGGTGAGGATGAGGCTGATGGAGGCCGGGTCCACGTTGACTGGCAGTTCCTGGGCGGGCGCCGTGAAGTTGATGCGTGCGCCGCGCGCCTCGAAGCTGCCGCGGTGGCCGGACAGGAACTCGCTGACGCATTCGGTCAGGTCCAGTTGTTCGAGCTTGGGAGCGTTGGCCTCACCGGCCTCGAGGCGGGTACTTGCCAGTACCGTTTCCGAAAGCTGTTCCAGCCTGCTCAGCTCGCCTTCCATCAGCCGCAGGTACTCCTGTTGCTTGGAAGCCGGCAACGGGCGCAGCAACACCGTTTCCACCAGCAGGCGCATGCTGCTCATGGGCGTCTTGAGTTCGTGACTTACGGCTGAAAGGAAGTTCTGTTGCTGCAGTTTGAGCTCGCGTTCCACCCGCAGCCGGCGGCCCATTAACGCGAAAGCCACCAGCATCAGTGACACGAACCCTGCGCACTCGAAAGCGAACATCCGCAGACGGCGTTCCTGGCGGGACAGGAAACTGGCCTCAGCCTCCGGATCCACCCTTGCTCCCTGTTCACTCAGTTGCAGATGCGGGTAAGTGTCTGCCAGCAGTGCGGCGTCCCCGCCGACTGCGAGCAGGGCATTCACGAGGCTGGCGTCCCGGTGCCAGCTCTGGATGGTGTCCCTGCTCACACGCTCGACGTACGCGTTCTGAAAGTAGAGCCACCAGGCGAGCTGCGCCATCACGAATACAGCGATGCCTACGAGCAGGAGTGTCATGGTCCCGCGTCGCTCCACTGACTGCATGCTAAGCCGCCACCTTCAGGGCAGGTGTCACGATACTGTTACGACCCGCGGCCCGGGCTTCGGGCACCGGAAGTGGCGCGCTGCTGTTCACACCGGCGATTGTACCGGTCCGCCGGTTACGGACCTGTCCTTCAGCGACGCCTGAGCAGCCCCCGGCGCGGCCGGGAGGCCGGCTCCTCCTCAAGCCCGAGGCCACTCGCGAAGGCCGGTGTGGTGAGCAGGTAATCCTCCAGCAGCACCTTGGCCAGGGCCACCACGGGAATTGCGATGAAAGCTCCCAGAATCCCGAACAGCGCAACGCCGATCAGGATGGAGATGATGACCGTCACCGGGTGCAGGTTGGTGGTCTTGCCCAGGATCATCGGCGCGTACACGTGCGCTTCCAGCTGGTTGGCCAGGATGATCACCGCCAGCGTACCGACGGCCGTCCAGGGGCCAACCGTGAGGCCCAGGAGCACAGCGGGCACGCTGCTGATGATGGGGCCCAGGTAGGGCACGATGTTGAACAGCGCAGCCACGAACGCCAGGGTCAGCGCCAGTGGCACTCCCAGCAGCGTGAAGCCGATCCACAGGGTGACGCCGATGAACAGGTTGATCAGCACCTGGCCGCGCAGGAAACCGCCCACCACCCGGTCGGTCTTGGTGCGCACGTCAAGGTAAACCTCCCGGTAGCGCACCGGCACGTAGCGCACTGCGGCGCGGCTGAAGCGCGGGAAGTCGAACAGGAAGTAGGCGCTGATGAGCAGGATGAAGAA
>CAZBBU010000205.1:0-3728 GCA_964489965.1 uncultured bacterium | reverse complement strand
GGTCCTGGACCAGGCGAACTTCGCAAACGGCAACAGCTTTGACGTGCTGATCAACGATACGGCAGGAATTCAAGGCTCACAGGTTGCCCTTGTCAACCGGCACGGCCAGGGCGTTGTGGTACCCGTCTCGAGCATCTCGAATGGCAGCAACGGCTCCAAACGCTTCACCTCCAGCACTTGCCGGAACACGATCGACTTCGCTGACAGTGTTCTGATGTTCCACGTGGTGACGGTCGGCATCCGCTTCGATGCCGATGACTCCACCATCTACATGTCAGAGGGCGACGGCGCTGAGCAGCCATTCGCCTTTGACATAAGCGACCTGCGGCTCGATTACGTGTACACGCACTCCGGAAGAATCTCTGAGGGAGTTGACGAACCGGCTGAGACTGTTCTCGTGGAGTCGGTTCCGCACAGAAGCCCGACCGGTCACCCCGTGCGGACTCACACGGATGCAGACGGCAATGAGTTCACACTGACGAGGCTGCAGCTTGTCATTCAAGCGGAAGCCCAGTCGGGTTCTGACAGTGCAACCCACGCATACAGCGGCCAGGTGGACCTGTCCCGCGCCGCGCACTTCGAGATCGAGGAGATAGTTCCATGCAAGTAGCACCGAGGCGAGGCGAACAGGGCGTCGCCATGATTCTTGCGCTGATCGCTCTGGTGGTGGTGGCCGGTATCGGCATGTTGATGTTCACGCGGTCCATCAACGAGATCCGCCATTCGAGTGACGACACTGCGATAGTCCAGAGCCTGATGCTGGCTCGCGGTGGCGCCAACGTAGGTGCTGTCCTGATGGGCACTGAGGTGAGTGACTACCTGCATGACGTGGTCGAAGCAACGTCCAGGCCGGGTCGCTGGGCCTACGGTGTTGACCTCTCACCCCGGACTGACGCAGGACCGGACCCGGTGAGCGTGGTCTCGGCCATGGACGGTATGGCTCGTGACATGCAGACAGTGGTTGATGACCTGGTGTGCGGCAAATCGGTGATGGACGCTGACAACGCGGAAGTGCTGCTGCGCATTCATTTCACGGACACCGCCTGCGGCGTGGCGCTGCCGGCCAGCATCACCCTGGCAGACGGCCGTTTCGTTGAAGGTATCCCACGGGGTGGCAGTCTTGATGGCATTCAGACCTACGCGCTGCCAGTAGTCATGGTCTCCGAGGCGGTGATGGGGGACTTCAGGCGCAACATCGTGATCCAGGGAGAGTACGTGTTCGACGTCGGTCAGACCAGCTTCGCCCACTACGCTTACTTCACGAACCGCGAATCCGACTCTGGTGGCCGAATCTGGTTCACTGATGAGACGATCATCGATGGACCCACACACACGAACAGCAATTTCAGTTTCTACCGCAATCCCTGGTTTGGTGGCCGCGTCTCATCGGCAGGCTGCCAGGACAAAGCATGCCAGGGCAATCGGTCACCCGGTGCGTACTTCTACAACTCATCTTCTCAGATCACTGCCCCGGGTTCGATGCGTCCCAACATGAGCCGGCCAAAATCCGGTGAGAACGAACCGGAGTTCAGTGCCGGCGTCCAGTGGAACGGTGCAATCGTGGAACTGCCGACGAGCGCTTACAGCCAGGAACAGGTTGCGGAAGGTATCGACCGACCTGACGACATCGGACTCAAGTTTGAGGGTTCCCTGGACCACCTGACCCTGTGGGCCGGAGACAGTAACGGGAACGAACTCAATGCTTCCGGGAATGGCTGGACCGATGCCAGCTGGCAGTACATACAGGCTACCGTATATGAGGAACAGTGGGTAGTTGTGCGGGAGGCCGGTAGGTATAGAGTCTGCTACTGGTGGGGTTGCCAATACGAGAACTTGCCCACAAAATACGCCTGGGTTGACGTCCCCGTCTCCCAGACGTGGCGCTTCAACGAAACCGGACTGTTCCAGCAACTGCGTGAAGATGGCGACATGACTGAGGCTTCGGACTGGCTGAGTCAGCCTCAAGGCAAAGCTTTCAACGGCGTCATTTACGTGGATGGCAGGATCGAGCGGCTCCATGGACCGGAGCGCAGCAACAGCAGCGATCCCAATACGGCTTCGCCTGCTATAGCAGAGTTCGCCCAGATCACTGTTGCCAGCTCCGGGGATATCAGGCTCACTTCTGACCTGAAGTACGAGGAGCCACCCTGCATCGGTCGCCCCACCCGCGACCGCAGGGATAACGTCATCACTGCGGACTGCAGCAACCTGGAGCATGACAATGTGCTTGGCGTCTACAGCCAGGGTGGAGACATCATCGTAGGCAACGACCACGGCCATGATTCAGACCTGAATGCTCCGTATGACGTCAATGTTCACGGTGTGCTCATGAGTGGAACCGGGCAGATTCGGGTGGAGGGCTACGTCAAGCAGTTCGGTGATGGCAGTTTCGACAGTGACCGCGGCAGCTTCTTCCTGCTCGGTGGCATGATCCAGGAGAACCGGGGCGTGTTCGGTACCTTTGGCGGCAGTGGCCGCAAAGGTTACGACCGCGTCTACACCTACGACCCGCGCATGATGCGCGGCATGGCGCCGCCCTTCTTCCCAACCACCGGCCTCGGTGAGGTCACCTTCGCTGCCTTCTTCAGCTTCGGCCAGCGCGAGCAGCTGTACTGAACCCAGGAGCCAGGCACGGCCTGTAGTGTTGGCGTACGGCACGCGAAGCATTCTTCCGGCGCAGCGGCGGGTCATCGCCTGACATGCAACCGGCCTGTGAACACTTCGGGTTGCCGGAAGCCTCCCCGAGGCAGAAAGGCAGAAGTCATGACCACGAAAGCACAGCTGCGCAAAGTCGCCCTGTCCCTGCCCGAGGTCGAAGAGACGGACGGTCACGCCTACTCCGTAGCCGGGCAGGTGTTCGCCGCACTTGACCGGGAAGGCAACGTGATACTGCAGCTCGACCCGGCAACCGTGAGGGCCTCGCTGAAGAGATGCACGATCACTGAGCTCCCGGCGCGGGGCACGCGGCCCGCAGGCATCGCCATTCCACTGGCCGAATTGAACGGGATGGAACTGAACAGCCTGGTGTTCAAATCCTGGCTTGCAGTGGCCCCTGATCAGCTGGCGCTGCGTGCCAGACTGGCGATGCAGGGCAGGACCCCTGAGGGCCCGCATGCACTCCCGGCCGACATCGGCGCTCCCGCGACCCGGGCGCTGCTGCTCGCCGGCATCACGAACCTGACCGAGCTGGCAGAGAGGACCGAACGGGAAGTGGCGAACCTTCACGGACTCGGCCCGAAAGCCGCCAGGATCCTCAAGGATGCTCTCCTTGAATCGGGCAGATCGTATAGGGCCTAGTCGGAGCTTCCGCCGGCCAGCAGCTTCTGCAGCTCGTACAGGTCCGCCACCTGATAATCGGGAACGGCGGGTTCGTCCAGCTGTGAGAACTTATCCAGCCCCACCTGCACGGTGAGCAGACCCGCGGCAATGCCGCCGGCGATGTCGGAATCAAGGTTGTCACCCACCATCGCCGTGGTCTCGCGCCTGGCCCCGAAGCGCTCAAGTGCACGGTCGAAGAAGAATCCGGATGGTTTGCCGATGGCTTCGGCCTTAACCCCGGTGGCTGTGGTCAGTGCAGCCACGATCGAACCGTTTCCAGGCAGGTACACCCCTCCTTCAACGGGCACGCGCGCGTCCAGGTTCAGCGCCAGGAGCGAAGCGCCCTGGTACAGCGCCTGGCACGCATCCACCAGGTGGTGATAGGTCAGGTCGGTGTCACGGCTGACCAC
>CAZBBU010000204.1:2049-3731 GCA_964489965.1 uncultured bacterium | reverse complement strand
GCCGGAGCCGCCCAATGCGTACAGTGCCGCGATGTTCAGGACCGTACCCGGGCGACCTGCCGCAATCCAGCGTCTACCCTGCTCCAGGGTGGTGTAAACGCTGCCATGCAGGACGATTCCCAGGACGGCGTCGAAAGCCCGGTGTGACAGGCGTTCGGTGGGGGAGATGAAGTTGCCCGCCGCATTGTTCACGAGCACGTCCAGCGGGCCGAGCCGGGAATCGACCCGGTCAAGCAGTGCTGTCACGGCCTCGGGGTCCCGCACGTCCACCTGGATGGGCTCCACCCTCCCGCCAGTTGCGTCTGCCAGTTCGGCCGCCGTCTGTTCCAGAAGCTCGAGCCTCCTGCTGGCGATCGCCACGCTGGCACCGAGCTGCAGGAAGCGCTCGGTCATGGCGCGACCCAGTCCGCTGCCGCCGCCGGTCACCAGAATCACCTTGCCTGCCAGCAGATCATCCTTGAACATGAACAAACCTCCGATTTGAGGAAATTGTAACGTCCCGCAGCGGAGTCAAAGCGGTCATAATGGCCTGATGTCCCGCTTCAAGGCCGCCGCCCTGCTCTTACTCCTGCTGTGCCAGGTGGCGATGGCTCAGGTCCAGGTGCGGGTGCTCCTGGAGCAGGTGGATTCTGTGGAGCTGCACATGCCCGGAGCGCACAGCGGGCTGCTTGACGGTCAGACTCCCTTCGAGACCGCCCTGCCCCTTGACTGGCCGCTGGCCGCTGACGGTGGCACGCTGCTTGTTGAAGGCAGAGCCGTCGGCCACA
This sequence comes from uncultured bacterium, assembly GCA_964489965.1. GTDB lineage: Bacteria > Deinococcota > Deinococci > Deinococcales > Trueperaceae > CALDPK01. Next base: position 2,964 of record CAZBBU010000204.1, on the reverse strand, counting down.
GCCTCAGACTCGAACCTGCGACCGGGCTCAGTTACTGGAACGGCCAGGAGTACCGCGGGGCACTGACGTTCGTGGCGCGAGACTCCACGCTGCTCGTGCTGAACACCCTGGACGTCGAGGATTACCTGCGCGGCGTGGTGCCGGCTGAGATGCAGGCAAACTGGCCTGCGGAAGCGCTCAAGGCCCAGGCGATTGCCGCGCGCAGTTACGTGCTCAACAGCCTGGCACCACTTGCCGACTACGACATCTGTGCAACGCAGGACTGCCAGGTGTACCGCGGCACGGCCCTTGAACACCCGGCGTCAGACAGCGCCATCACCGCCACACGTGGGCTGGTGCTCACCTACCAGGGCAGCTTCGCCCGCACCTACTACCACTCGGATTCCGGCGGTGCTCTTGCCTCCAGTTCCGAAGTCTGGGGTGAGGCTTACCCGTACCTCCAGGCCCGACCGGACGTTGCTGCTGAAAGCCCGCACCGCTCCTGGAGCCAGCAGCTTGACCCGCTGCAGCTTGGCCAGCGCCTCAGCGCGATGGGACACGCACTCGGCACCGTCAGCAGGATGGAGATCCTGGAGACGACTGCCTCTGGCAGGGTCGCCAGCCTGCGCGTCAGCGGCATGGCCGGCAGCGTGGTGCTGAGCGGCAGCCAGGCCACCGCGCTGCTCAGGGGACTGGGACTCAAGTCAACCCGCTTCAGGATGACGGGCCCCCTGAGCGTCAGCGGTGACGGCTGGGGCCACGGGGTGGGCATGAGCCAGTACGGAGCGTTGAGCCTGGCCCGGGCCGGCTATGCCTTTGATGACATCCTCTCCTTCTACTACCCGAGTACCGAGCTGAGCCGCCTGACGGTGCTGGGCAGCGTCCCATGAGTCTTGAGCGCAGCTTCGACTTCGGGGCCTATACTCCGCGCTTCAA
>CAZBBU010000204.1:0-2039 GCA_964489965.1 uncultured bacterium | reverse complement strand
CGAAGTGCTGGCGAGCGCCGAGACGGTGGCGGCCGAGGACACCAGGCACAGTACGGGCCTGCTCAGGCATTTGGGTCTGCAGCGGCAGCTCGTCAGGCTTGACGCGCATACGATCGCAAGCCGCGCTCCCCGCCTGTTCGAGCTTGAGGGAACGCTGGCCTTCATTTCTGACGCTGGAACACCGGGCATCAGCGATCCCGGCGCCGAACTGGTGCGCATGGCATTGCAGCGCGGAGTAGAGGTCGAGGTGCTGCCCGGTGCCACCGCCTTCGTGCCCGCGCTGGTACTGTCCGGACTTGACACGGCCCGCTTCACTTTCGAGGGTTTCCTGCCCCGCAAGGGGAGCGCACTGAGCTCGCGGCTGGCCCGCATCGCAGCCAGCGACGCGACCGTGATCATCTACGAGGCGCCCGGCCGCGTGGCTGGCACCCTGGCCAGGTTGGCTGACGCCTGCGGGCCGGAGCGGCAAGCCTCGGTCAGCCGCGAGATCAGCAAACGGTTCGAGGAGACCCGGCGTGGAAGCCTGGCTGAACTGGCAGAGCAACTTGGGAGCGTGGAATCCAGAGGCGAGCACGTTATCTGCGTTGCAGGCACCCGCCAAGCCGGAGCCCTGGCTGGCACCGCGGCCGACCTGTCCGGCCTGGCCAGCCAGCTGGCTGCCGCAGGCTTGTCCCCCAAGGACCTGCGGGCGGCCCTGGAGCTGGCCGGGGCCAGCCGCAACCAGGCGTACGAACTCTCCCTGACGGCCAGAAGCGCCTAGCTGCAGTACAATCCTTGGGTTGCCGGCGAGAAGCGCCGGTTGGGACTTGTTGATGAATCAGACAGCCAGCAGAACAACTCAGTCAGTGCGGATGCTTGCCCTGCCGGCAGCCGCCCGCCTGCGCGAATTCATGACCGCCGAAGGACCTGGCGTACTGCTGGTCACCTCGGAACGGCTGGCGCTCTACCGCTCCGGCGAGGTGTTCGGCGGCCGCCTGAGCATCAACCCTGCACTCGCTGACTGGCCGGACCGGGCTGACAAGGTCGTGCTGGACGTGGAACTGGCCCTGCGCAGCTTCCCCCGCAAACCTGCAGCCTGGACACTGCTGCTGGAACAGGGACGCAGCTACCCGCGTGAGGAACTGCTGGCCCGTCTGGTGGAGCTCGGCTACGAACGTGACGAGCTCCCGGGCTTCACGGTGCGCGGTGACACCATCACGATCGCCGCCAGTGAGGATCCGGACGCGGAACTGCGGCTCGAGTTCTTCGGCGACGAGCTCGACAGCCTCAGCCGGGGCGGCCGGCCGGTCAAGGGCTGGCAGCTCGGGGTGCTGCAGGTACCTGACGACCCCGACGGACCGGAAGCTGAACCGTGGGACACGGCGCTGCTCCAGCACCTGCCCGGCACCGTCTACCTTGATTCACCTGAACTGCACGCGGGCGTGCTGGGTCAGGACGCGGCCGCTCGCCTGGACGCACTGCTGCAGGACCGCACGATCGTCTCCTTCGGGCGTGACGGTTTTGAGCTTCAGGAGGAGAAGCCGGACCTGGAACCGCTCGGCCACTACCGCGGCCGGCTCAGCGAGTTCCGGGCTGACGTGGAGCGTTGGCTGGCACGCGGGCTGTCAGTGACGGTGCTGCTCAACTTCGAACGTACCGGTACGTTCCTGGAGGCCAGGACGCTGGAGGACATGCCGGTCGGCTGGCTTTCCGGCACCGTGCCCGGTGAGGCCGGCACGGTCTGGCTCAGGTTGGCGCCCGGCGTGCAGGGCGGCTATCTGGACTCCACGGCCGGCAGTGTGGTCATAAGCGAGGAGCTGCTTTACGGCAGCCAGGGCGGCCGCAAGGCAACCCGGCTGGAGGGCCGCAGCGTCCGCGATGCCTCGCAGCTGGCCAGGGGCGACTACCTCATTCACCCGGACCACGGTATCGCCATGTTCGAGGGTCTCGAGCCCCGCAAGGTGGTGGGCGTTACCAGGGACTACCTGAACCTGCGCTACGCCGGGGAAGGCAGGCTGTACCTGCCGGTGGAGCTGCTGCCACTGCTCAGGCGCCACCCT
>CAZBBU010000203.1:0-3751 GCA_964489965.1 uncultured bacterium | reverse complement strand
GGAACCTGGCCAGTGTGGCGCTGCTGATCAGCGGGGCGGTGGTTCCGCGTGCCCGCATCACCGGCCGGAGTGCCTTCTCGGTGTTCCGCAGCTACGCACACGAGAACCGGCGTCGTTTCGGCTCGATGATCGTGCATTTCGGCATCATCGTCGTGGCTGTGGCCGTCATGGCTGCGTCTGCCTACCGTGTCGACGTTGAAGTGCGCCTGGACCAGGGGGTGCCGTTCGGGTTCAAGGGTTATGAGCTCACCCTGGTCGAGGTGTTCGAGCAGAGGCTGGTCGGCGAATCGCGGGCCGGTGCGGTGGTAGAGCTGCGCCGGGATGGCCGGCTGGTGGACACACTGAGTCCCATGATCAAGCAGTTCGATGGCCAGTCGATGACGGTGCCCACCCCGGGTGTGCACTACAACGTGCTGCATGACGTCTACCTGAACGTGGGCGGCAACCTGACTCCCGGTCAGGGCTACGTGATCCTGCACCTCGTGCACAGCCCGCTCGTCACCTGGATCTGGCTCGGTGGCGTGATCCTGGTCATCGGCACGGGCTACACGCTCATGCCGACCAGGGCTGAACGGCGCGCCACCAGTCCCGCCCAGGAAGACAACACGGTGAAGGCATGAAGCGGCTGTTGATCGTGGGCTTGGTGGTCGTGGCTCTGGGTGCCCTGTTCGCGTTCGGCCTGTGGCGCGGCTCCCCGGACCGCATAATCACTTCCAACATGCTCGGTCAGGTGGTGCCCGGCTTCGAGCTGCCGGTGCACCTCAACCTGGCCTCCCGGTTCGGACCGGAGTTCAGTTACGACCCGGCCGAGTTCGGCAAGCCGGTGATAGTCAATTTCTGGGCCGAATGGTGTGAGCCATGCCGGGTCGAGGCGCCGCTGCTGCAGGACGTGTGGCAGGAACATGGTGAAGACGTGATAGTGATCGGCATTCAGACGCTGGACAAGGGCAGACAGGCTGCCGGCCGCGCCTTCATCGATGAGTTCGGCCTGACTTTCCCCAACGTGGTTGACGATGACAGCCGCGTGGGCCGCAATTACGGTCTGTTCGGCGTTCCCGAGACGTTCTTCATCGCTGCTGACGGCACGCTGGTAGAGAAGTACGCCGGCATCCTGAGCGAGGAAGTGCTTGCCAGAAACATCGGGGAACTGCTGCCTTGAGGCGCTGGATACTCCCGTTGCTGGTGCTGCTGCTTGGCCTGGGCATGGCCCAGGAAGCTGGCATTCAGGTGGAGGCGCGAGTGTTTGAACTGGCGCGTCAGCTCCGCTGCCCCATCTGTGTTTCCGAGTCTGTGGCTGCTTCAAGCTCGCAGATCTCACTGACCATGCGGGCCGAGATCCAGGAGATGGTCGAGGCCGGCATGACGGACCAGCAGATACTTGACAGTTTCACCGCGTCGTATGGCGACTGGATTCTCCTGGAGCCACCCCGCCGCGGCCTGCACCTGCTGGTATGGCTGCTGCCGGTGCTGGTGGCTGCCGCCGGCGCAGTGATGCTGATCGGTTTCCTGCGGCGTTCCACCAGGGCGGGTACGGAGAAGGTAGAGGTAAGCGAGGAAGACATGGAGCGGCTCAGGCAGGTCATGGCCCGGGAAGACAACGGTGACAAGGCGTGACCGTCGTTCTGATCATCGTTCTGGCGCTGTTGCTGCTGGCACTCGTGGCCGCGCCGCTGTTCAGCCAGTCACTGGTTGATCCGCTGCCCGACCTGCGCGACCCGGTGACGGTTGACCTTGAAGAGGAACGGGACGCTTTGCTTCGCGCCATCCGTGAGCTGGAGTTTCGTGAGGACCTCGGAGGCGAGCGTCGTGAGGAACTGCGCCTCCGCTATGAGGCAAAGGCGGCCAAGGTGCTGCGCCAGCTCGACGAGCACACGGCCGTGCAGGCGGGCAAGCACACCCCGGCGGTCCGACGCAGCGGCAAGCGCGTCCCCTGGGGCGGTGTGGTCCTGGCGCTGAGTTTCGTCGCTGTCGGCGCGGCCCTGGGCGGCTGGGTGCTGCCCCGAACCGGCCAGGCGAGCGTGACGAGCTTCTTCAGCCAGGACCTGGACGACGCCCGGCGGCTGCAGGAGCTGCAGCAGGCCGCTGAGCGTGATCCCAGCGCGGAGAACCTGCTTGCACTGGGCGAGTTCCAGTGGCAGCTGGGCGACGCGGCGGCGGTAGCGGCCACTTACCAGCGGGCGGTGGACACGCTGGAGCCCGCTCCGGCAATCGCCCTCAAGCGTCTGGCCCTGTTGCAGATGGGCACTGACCCGGAGCTGGCCATGAGCCTGCTCGAGCGGTCGGTGGCCGCGGACGGCACTGACGCCGAGGCTTGGTTCTACCTGGGTGAACTGCAGCTGGTGTTCGGCCGGTTCGAAGCGGCCTACGAGAGCTGGAGCGCGTTCGCGGCCCTGCCTGACACTGTGGGTGACGAACGGTCGCGCGTGCGCCTGGCGCTGCTGGAAGAACTGATTCCGCTGTACCGCGAGCTCGAGGAGGAACCATCCGCTGATGTCCTGGCCCGCATCGGTGATGCCTGGTGGAGGAATGGTGAGCAGGAGCTCGCGGTCGACGCCTACTTCCGGATACTGACGGACTTCGACCCGCTGCACTCCGAGGCCCTGAGCCGCACCGGTCAGGTGCTGTTCACCGGCGGTCGGGTGGAGGAGGCAGTGGTGTTCCTGGAGCGCGCGGCGCTGGATTCTGAAGTGGACCCGGACGCCCTGCTGTTCCTGGGTTACGGCAAGTTCAGCCAGGGTGAGTTCGGCGCGGCCATCAACGCCTGGAACCGCTATGTTGACATGGTCGGCGTCGCGGCAGCCGGTCGCGTGCCCGGCCTCATCGAGGAGGCGCGTGCCCGGCTGAGCGGTGACATGCCCGCCGAGGCGCCCGTTCAGCAGGCAGGTGGCGGCGACGCCGCCGAGGTGCTGTTCGCAGCCAACTGTGCGAGCTGCCACGGCAGCCAGGCGACCGGTGGTACAGGTCCGGCGCTCGTCGGCAACGCCCGGGTGGCTGATGAGGCTCTGGTCTCCAACACCATACGCTTCGGCCGTGGCGCAATGCCCGGTTTCCTGGCCACGTTGACGCCGGATGAGATCGGTCTGCTGGTTGATTACGTGACCGTGGAGCTGGCAGGCAGATGAGTCAGCCGCCGCAGCCAACCGATGAGGGCCGCAGGCGCTTCATCACCTGGCTGTGGCGCCTGCCGGTCCTGGCAGCCCTTGGTGGTGGCGGTTGGGCGGCGTGGCGTTATTACTCGGTGCACTACCAGCGTTTGCCGGCGAACCCCGAGCCCGAATTCATCGAGTACGAGCCGGCCGAGGTGGCAGAACTGGCCGAGCTTGAGGAGCCCTGGTCCGCTGTCGAGTTCGTGTATGCCAACCTGCCCGTGATCGCGCTGAACGTGCCGGAGGCAGTGCCTGGAGGACTTGAATCACGGACGGGCAGCCTGGTGGCCTACAGCCGGATCTGCACGCATCAGGGCTGCCCGGTGCAGCTGAGCCGTGATACTGAAGCGGTCGCCTTCGCCTTCAACTACCGGAGTGACTCGCCATCGCTGGTGTGCCACTGTCACCTGAGCGTGTTCGCGCCGGACCGCGCGGGCGTTTCGGTCAGTGGTCCGGCCCTCAGTCCACTGCCCCGTATCCGACTCGAGGAGCGTGATGGACGGCTGCTTGCCACCGGAGTGGAGCGCACCTGACTTGCCCGCGGGCTCTGCGGCGTTAGATTCAGGGCATGGACGATTCACGGCAACTTGAACAGGCGACGCTCG
>CAZBBU010000202.1:0-3763 GCA_964489965.1 uncultured bacterium | reverse complement strand
AGACGCGCCCCATGATCTGTGCGACCGCGAGCCTGTCCCCCGCGGCCGACTGCAGCATCGCAAGCTCCAGACCCGGCGTGCTGGCGGGGTAATTGGCGGCACGGAGCAGTCGCGGCGATTCCGCAAGCAGCTCCTGGGTGTCGCGCTGGTCCCAGGTGTGGTTGCCCAGCGTGACCAGGTCGATTCCCATGTCACGCAGTTCCATGAAGTGCTTGCGGGACAGGCCTCGCCCGGCTGTGGCGTTCTCTCCGTTCGCCACGATCAGGTCAAATAGATCCGCGTGACCAGCCAGGTAGCTGGCTGCCACCCGCCGGCCGGGGCTGCCGAAAATGTCACCTATGAACAGGATCCGCACAACCCAAACTACCAGTTCAGGCCGCCTGGAACGTGCTAGTCTGGCGCCTGTCATGGAGTTCGACGCTACCGACCAGGCCATCCTGGGCATTCTGCGCGAGGACGGCCGGGCTTCGCATGCCTTCATCGCCAAGCAGGTGAAGCTGTCCGCTCCCGCCGTGGGCGAACGCATCCGCAAGCTGGAACAGACCGGCGTTATCCGCGGCTACCGCGCCGAGCTGGACGCGCACGCACTGGACCTCAAGGTGAGTGCCTATGTGTGGATCGCGCCGCAACCACGCAAGCCCGCGGGCAGCCTGGTCAAGCGGCTGGCTGCGCTGCCGGAGGTTGAACAGCTGCACTCGGTGGCGGGTGCCTACAGTTACCTGCTGCTCGTCAGGGTACGCACCACCCGGGAACTGGACGGTTTCCTGGACCGGCTGGTGATGCTCGAGGGTGTGGAGCGCACGGAAACCACGATGGTTCTGAGCACGAGCGTGGACCGGCCCATGCGCCTGCCGTTCAGCGCAGGCGAAACTCAGTCCTGATCAAAATCCACGGCCTCCAGGAACCAGCTGGGCAGCCGCTGACGCTGGCGCCGCAGGAAGCCCGGGAAGTCTGCGTCAAGCAGGTAGGTCACCGCGTAATCGTCCCGGGCCCTGACCACCCGTCCGTACGCCTGCACCACTGACAGGCAGGTGCGCCAGTCGTACCAGCCCCGGTCGGCTTCGGCACGGGCCCGCACCTGCGCATCACCAAGATTGGCGTAGGGGATCTTGCAGAGCACCTGCCAGCGGGCCAGGTCATCTGCCAGGTCTATGCCTTCAGTCATGCTGGGGGTGAGCAGCACCGTGGCATCCGGACTGGCGATGTGCTCCGACAGTGCGGCATCGCGACCCGCTGAATCGTGGTGCGTGACCAGCCGCTCCCGGTGGCGCTGCGGCAGGTTCTGGCGGATGAAGCTGGCGATGCGGTAGGAATGCGCGTGGATGACGCCCTTCTCTGTCGGGTGTTCATCCATGATCCTTGCGACCGCCTGCGCCAGCAGCGGCAGATCCTTGTCAAGCTGATGCCGGGTCAGCCGGGCGGACGGCCTGAGCCTGATGGGCCGGTTGCGCACGGGAAAATCCGAGTCCACCCTGATCACCTCGGCATCAACCGGATCGATGCCCAGGCTGCCCAGGTAAGTGTCCGCATCCAGGATGGTGGCTGACAGCATCAGTACGCGCTCGCCGTGACGGAACAGGTACTCCTCAGCGAAACCGGCCACCCGCACCGGCTTGTAGGTCACGTGCTGGCCGTCGTTACGCCGGAAGTGCTCCACCACCCAGTCAGTGTGGCCTTCGTCATGAGAGTTCAGGAGTTCCTGCAGGCGCCTGCCGCACGACTCAAGCCACTGCCGGGACTTCAGAAGTGCCAGTGACATCTCGCTGGTCAGCGGCGCGTTACGGATCGATTCCTCCAGTTCCAGCGACCGTTTGGCCAGAAGAGGCAGCAGCTCGGCAGCCCAGTCGAACCAGTCCTGGTCCTGCGGGAAGGCCGGAAGCTGCGCGGGCACGCCCGCCGTGGCCAGCAGCTGGTCACTGACGGTCACCTGCGCGAAGTTCATGAGCGCGGCTTCCGCGTTGTGCGCCTCATCCAGCACCAGCAGGTCCCGCTCCCCGAAACCCCCCGAATAGTTGAGTTCCGCCAGGTAATAGGCGTAGTTCATCGTGGTGCTGTTCGCCGCTATCGCCACGTCCTTGGCGGTGAAATAAGGGCACTCCTCGCACTCAGGCAGCTTGCGGCCCGCCAGGCAGGGAGCAGCGGCGGCGTGCGTGGGCGCGATGAGGCACGGATAGTTGGCCCGCCCCTTCATCAGCGCCAGGTCCGGGAAGTCACGCACATACTGGTCCTGCAGGAGTTTCTGGGCTGTGACCACGAAGGCGCTGGCACTCTCCCGCGCGAGGGTCACGGCGATGCCGGATTTGCCCGAACCGGTGGGGGCCTCGATGACCACGAAGCGCTTGCCGGCGGCAAACGCGTCACGTGCGGCAGCGATGGCTTCTCTCTGACCGGGACGGTACTCGCTGTAGGGAAAACTGGCGGTGCTCACCTGAGCCCAAGCTATCACGCGTTTGCGGTCAGCCCCGTGAGCCGCTGGGCAAAAAATGACCGGAGGCGGGCCCTGGCCTGCACTCCGGTCTTCTGGTGCCGAGGACGGGACTTGAACCCGTACAGCCTTGCGGCCACTAGCCCCTCAAGCTAGCGCGTCTACCAATTCCGCCACCTCGGCAGGTGCTGGAAACGCAAAGGAAATGATAAGCGTTCGCGTGGGGCGTAGTCAAGGCGAATGAACGGTCTCGCCCGCCGGTTTATTGTTGGCGGGTGACCAGGGAACGCGAGAACAGGGTACGCACGGTGCTTGGACTGAGGCAACCTGACCTTACGGTGCTGGCGGAGAACGTGCACAAGCCGCACAACCTCTCTGCCATCCTCAGGAGCTGCGACGCGGTGGGCATCGGCCACGTGCATGCCGTCAATCCCACCGGCGGGGTGCCCACCTACAATGACACCAGTGCAAGTGCGCACAAATGGGTAACTTTGCAGATACATGACGATATCAATACGGCTGTCGACGAGCTGCGCGCCAGCGGCAAGCAGGTCCTGGCGGCACACTTCTCCGACAGTGCCGTGGATTACCGGGAAGTGGACTACACGCTGCCGACGGCGGTGCTTCTGGGCAACGAGAAGGACGGCGTCAGCCCCCGTGCAGCCAGCCTGGCTGACCGGCACGTGATCATCCCCATGCTGGGAATGGTGCAGTCACTCAACGTGTCCGTGGCGGCTGCCGTGATCCTGTTCGAGGCGCAACGGCAACGCCAGGCCGCCGGCATGTACGGGGAACCCAGAATGGAGAAGGCCGAGCTGGAGAGCCTGGCCTTCGAGTGGTTACACCCCCGTGAAGCTCGCATAATGCGGGAACGTGGTGAAACCTATCCGGATTTTGAGGTTCCGATACCGGATTCCGACTGAAAAACGGTGTCAGCGAGGGTTCGGCAGCAGTCCGGTCAGGACTGCAGGATCACTGAATCTTCAGTAGTCGTCACGACGGCCACCCCGTGAGGAGCGCGCGTCATAAGGTGCAGCTGCGGTTACCACAACGTTGCGGGCCTGCAGGCCCTTGGGGCCCTGTTCGACTTCGAAGTCGACCTCATCACCTTCGTTGAGACTCTTGTAACCGTCTCCACTGATTGCTGAGAAGTGGCAGAAAACGTCACCACCATCTTCCTGCTCGATGAAGCCGAAGCCCTTCTCATTGCTGAACCACTTGACTCTGCCTGTTGCCATGCTCTACCTGTCTTCCCTGCTACGCAGCGCGGCTACCCGCAGCTACGGCCGTCTACGCGACCGGGATGGCCGCACTACGTAACGGCTGTTTGATTTACGC
>CAZBBU010000201.1:0-3767 GCA_964489965.1 uncultured bacterium | reverse complement strand
CTCACGCGGGAACGCCTGGCGGGTGATCAGGATCGTGTTCTGCAGCTGCAGGAACTCGATGCCGCCGGTGGTGGCCGTCTGCTCGAAGGCCGAAGAAAGGCTGGCGGCTGTGGCGATGGCGGGGTTGCGTGCCGAGTCAAGCAGCTGCTGGTAAAGCGCCGGACGGGCGGTGTACCAGGTGGCAGCCAGTGCGCCAACGATCGTGAGCAGCACAGGGATGATGGCGGTGGTGAGCAGTTTGGACTGCAGGCTGCCTCGCCTGGCCTTGCGCTTCGGCCGTCCGGCCGCGGTTGCCGCGGCGGCGCTTTCCACCGGCGGGGCTGCAGCCTCGCTGGCCTCCTGCGCGGCTGCCGTGGCGGAAGTGGCGGCGGCGGTACTCTGCGCGGCCTGCGCCTGTTCACCGCGCAGGCGTGCCTGCAGTTCCGCCGGGGTCACTTCCTCGAAAGTCTCGAAGGTGCGGGCGTCGCGCCCGGCAGGCGCAGCGGGCTCATCCGGTTCGGGTTCGGAAACTGTCCGAGTGGGGGTGCCCTGCTGCAGGAAGGCCGGAACGTCGTCAGTCGCGGCGTCGTCAGCCATGAAGATCTGGCCGGCCTGGGCCGGTTCATCCACGTCATCGGTTTCCAGGAACAGGTCGTCGTCGGTGTCAAGCGGCTGCCGGAGCACCGGTTCACCTTCAAGCTCAAAGGTGGGCTTCTCTGCGGGAACGTCGAACAGGGTGGGGGAGGAGTCACGGGAAACCTTGCGGATGCGGGCCCGGAGTCCGGCCTTGCTGAAGCGTTCGACCACTACCGTGGCCTCGTCGAAGCTTATGGGCCGGGTGACCACGTCGGGCAGGCGCCTGACCAGCGTGGCCACGCGATTCTCGTCAAGCTTGAGTATCTGCGCCAGCTTGCCGGTGACAGCGGCCGTCTCACCTGCTGATGGTGCCGAGACGTCAACTACGTAATCTTCAACCATAAGGCGCTACCTGTTCCTCCCGATACTCCGCCCGCTGCACTCAGGCTGTGCGAAGCCCCCTGCCTGTCCAGTCACCTTCGCGTGCCATAGCCACTGCGGCGCAGCAGCTCCGAAACCTGACGGTCATAGGCGGTGCGCCAGTCGCTGCGCTCCTGCTCTATCAGCTGACCCAGGCGGCGTACCAGCTCGGGCAACTGGTCTTCAGGCACGCTGTCCGCCGTCAGGTTGAGGTCATACAGTGCCTCGTCCACAACGATGTCGGCCAGCGGTCCTATGATGTCACGCACCAGCGAGGTCAGGTTGTGAATAAACTCCGTGCTGACGCTGGCACTGCGGTGCGGGCTGGCAAGGCCGGAGCTGACAATCACCTGGGCCGCGTCCAGTACCTCCTCCAGAGGGGCCCCGATGCGTTCCGCCACTTCCCTGAGCTCGATCTTCTGGTCAAGCAGCGGCAGCACCTTGAGCGCCAGCAGAGGCAGCGTCACGGCCTCCTCGCGTGACTGCCGTCTGCTGCCTGAGGTGGGGGTCAGGACGGTGCTGCCCAGCAGCTGTTCGCTGCCCAGATCCTCAACGTCCGTTTCATAGGCGACTTCAAGGAGCAGTGCATCGAGCGGTTTATCGATGCTGCGCTGCGCCGCGCTGACGCCGGCCTCAAAGGAGAACCGCCCCTGGTTCCAGCGCAGCAGAGTGACCAGGGCCTTCATTCCGGTGGCCTGGCCGGTGGCGGCATGCACCACCTGACCGTTCTCCGTGAACACCTCACCCTGGGTTCCCAGGCCTGTGGTGAGCCTCAGCACTCCACTGGAACCGTTCAGGTTCAGGTACTGCAGCAGGTTTATAAGGATGTCGCCGTCAAGTTGGCCCTGAATCCTCATCGGCAACGCAGCTCCTTCATGACTTCAGCATACGGGCCATGGCCCGCGGGCGGATGTGGAAACTTTCCGTCCCTCACGGTCGGCTGCATTATACGCTGCGGTGACAGCCCTTCCGGCGCGCCGTAGCGGCGGCCCGAAGCATGGGGCGGGGCAGGGAGTATTTGCTATGAACAGGTTTGCAGCGATCGGTCTGGCGCTGATGGCGCTGGTGGCAGGCAGGGCCATGGCCCAGGATTTCGTTGTCAGCATCAGCTTCGATGGCGGCGGCTGGTTCGACCGTTCGTTCAATGAGGGCACGTGGGCCGGCATCACAGAGGCGGTACGTGACCTGTCGGCGGTGACTGACTTTGACATCCTGATCTACAACGGGGCGCCGGAGACCACCACCACCGGCGTGCGCAACCTGGCTGAGGCGGGTACCAACCTGCACATCGCCGCAGGCTTCAGTCAGGAAGAGGCCATCGCGGTCGTAGCCGCAGAGTATCCATGGACCAGCTTCCTGCTCATCGACGGTGTGGTTGAAGGAAGCAACGTGCGCAGCATCACCTTCAAGGATCACGAGGGCTCTTACCTCGTCGGCTACCTGGCCGGCCTGATGAGTCAGACCGGGGTGGTCGGCTTCGTGGGTGGAATGGACATCCCGCTGATCCGCAACTTCGCCCAGGGTTATGAGCTCGGCGTGCAGGCCGCCTGCAGCAACTGCACCATCCTCTCGCAGAACATCGGTGACACCTTTGAAGCCTGGAACGATCCGGTGCGGGCCCGGGAGCTGGCCACCGAGATGCGCGCACAGGGCGCGGACATCATCTACGCGGCTGCTGGCGATTCCGGCAACGGCGTCATCGAGTACGTCAACGAAACCCGCTGTTACAGGCCCGAAGGCCAGCTGCGCAACACGCCGTTGACCGAGGCCCTGGCTGACATCCCCCGCGATCCGCAGTACCAGCTGTCGTGCGGCGGGGCCGGAATGCAGCCGCTGTTCTACATCGGAGTTGACAGCAACCAGAACTGGCTGGGTGACGTTGACGGGGACCCGGGCACGATGAACCACGGCCTTACCAGCATGCTCAAGCGGGTTGACGTTGTGGCGGCCGCTGCCATCCACGACGCCGTTTCCGGTAACTACACGGGCGGCTGGCAGGAGCTGGGACTGGCGGACAACGCCGTGGGCTACGCGCTTGACGAATACAATGACGCGCTCATCCCCCAGTCGGTGCGTGATCAGTTGGACGCCGTGCGTGACCAGATCATCTCCGGCCAGCTGCTGATTCCGCCTTACGTCGAGTAAGCCTGCCATCCCACTCCGGTACAATCCGGCCATGAAGACAATGGCCAGACTCATACCGATGTTGCTGCTGGCGCTGCTGGCAGCCTGTGCCCCGGCGACCCTGGGCAGCTCCGCGCGCCACCCGCTGCCGCTGGGCGACGTTCCCTTGGAGGTGACTCCGGGTTCAAGCGTTCACGTTCTGGTTACCCACCAGCTGGATCAACTGGGCTTCCGCCCGAGTGACATGGCGCCCGTGCTGTTCCGGAGCGAGAGCACCAGCCGCGCCAGTGGCCCGGCTGACAACTGGATGAGCCTCACCCCGGTCCGCGTGCCCGCCCACTGGCAGGTGCGCCTGGAGGCGGCACGCTTCGTGCAGGAAACCGCCGGTGCCGGCCACCGCACCACGGTGCAGTCAGTGATCAGGGTGGACGTGCCACAGACTTCTGCCCTGGGTGAGCAGCAGGTGCGCGTGCAGCTGAACGGGCGGCGCGGCTCGGCGCCGGTGACCATAAACCTGAGGGTGCGTCAGCGCTAGAGCAGCGTGCCGCGCAGCACGACTGACGCGATACTGAAGTATAAGAGGATGCCGGTCACGTCCACCAGCGTGGAAACCGCAGGCGTGGATGACGTGGCCGGGTCAAGTCCCAGCCGCTGCAGCAGGAACGGCA
>CAZBBU010000200.1:0-3780 GCA_964489965.1 uncultured bacterium | reverse complement strand
AGGCCCTTGCCGGGCTTGAACGCCGGGTACTTGCTGGCCGGGATCTTGATCTTCTCGGTAGTGCCGGGCTTGACGCCGCTGCGTGCCTTGCGCTCACGCACTTCAAAAGTACCGAAGCCGGTCAGCTGAACCTTGCCACCGGAATCCAGGCTGGCGACAATCTGATCCAAGGCGGCGTCCACGACCTCCTTGACGTCTTTCCTGCTCTTGCGGGTCTTATCCGCCACCAGACCAACAAGGTCAGCTTTGGATACGGTGCGCTGCTTGGCCATGCACTACCCTCCATGAAACTGGATTTACTTTGCCGCGAATGTTAGCACGGGTGCCGGCCCAGACGCAAGTCACGGGCCTGAGGCGCTGTGGTCAGACGCGCCGCAGCCAGTGGAGCATCTGCCTGAGCGAAGGCTCCTTACCGGTCATGAGGATGCCAAGCGCGAAGATGCGGCCGGCCATCCAGCGCATCGCGATGACGGAGGCTGCCAGCAGCAGCAACGAAAACCCGGCCTCGACCCAGCCGGCGTCACCAAGCAGCAAACGGATCGGCATTGCCGACGGACTCGTCAGCGGCACGTAGCTGAGTACCCTGAACAGCACATTGTCCACGCTGCCCATCAGACCCAGGAAACTCAGGCCCACAAAGGCAGGCGGCAGCATGATCAGGCCACCGCGCTGGCTGGTGGTCGGATCGTCGATGGTCGCGGCCACTGCAGCGAAGAACAGGAAGTAGAGTGCGCCGCCAAGCAGTGCGAAGGCAAGTGTCGGCAGGAGCAATGCCGGGCTCAGGTCCAGGGCCGGCAAGGGCGGCAGGCCACCCTCGGATCGCAGCACGTTCACGACGATGGAGATGGCCACTCCTACGGCAAAGGTGGCCAGATAAACCATCACGTACAGGCCGGTGCCCAGTACCTTCCCGTCGATCCAGGCCTGCGGGGAGACGGCACTGACGATCTGCTCCGTGATGCGTTGCGATTTCTCCCCGGTAATGGCGGTGAACAGCAAGCCGGTCCCGGTGAACACCGCGAACAGCATCACCCCAGCCACCAGCAGGATGACCAGCGTGCCGCTCATGACGCTGTCCTCCAGCAGCTGCACGTCCATGTCCACCGGTTGCAGCAGGCCGCTCAGCGTCGCCTGGTCGATACCGGCTCTGGCCAGGCGCTCGTCCAGAACAGCCTGCACCATGAACTCAGCCAGCTCGGCTGACCAGGAGCGCTCACGTTCCAGGGTCAGTACCGGAGCTTCCGGGTTGCCTGCAGCAAGCACACCGGCAACCGACCCGTCCTGGAGCGCAGCCAGGGCTGCTTCCGCATCAGGGTAGGGAACGAACTCGAACCGCTCACTGTCGGGCAGCCCATCCGAACCGGTGAGCGCGATGGTGACAGTGCTGTCACTGCCACCGCTGAACTGCTCTATGGCCCAGGCGCCGCCGATACCCATGGCGGCGATGATGACGACCGTCAGCAGTACCTCGCCCCAGCGCAGAAAACGGCGGAACTCCCAGCCGGTGACCAGTTTCACTGCCTGCCAGTGCGTCATTGAGCTGCACCACTCACGGTGGCAAGGTAGATCTCACGCAGGGTTGGCGTGTCGGTATCCACATCCACGATGTCAAGCCGCCCGGTCAGCTCATGCAGGACGGAACCTGCATGCGCGCCAGGGGTAAGCGCCAGCCGGGCCGAGCTGCTGGTACGCGAGAGCACCTGCGCGACTCCCGTGACGTTCCCGAAGTCCGGTGGTTCCGTCAGGCTGCCGAAGGTCAGGTTAAGCCGCTGGCCCATGTCGGATGCGGCGCGGATCTCGGACAGGCTTCCGCGCAGCACACCCCGGCCCTCATGCAGCAGCAGGATGTAGTCAGCCAGGGTCTCCACCAGGTCCATGTGGTGGGCACTCAGCACAATGGTCATCCCCGCGTCGCGCAACTCCCGGATCATGCTCAGCACCAGGTCCTGGTTGACGGGATCGAAACCGGAGAACGGTTCGTCAAGAACGGCCAGTTCCGGGTTGTGCAGGATGCTGGCGATGAACTGGACTTTCTGCTGGTTCCCTTTCGAGAGCGTCTGGACCTTGTCCTCGGCGCGGTCGGCCAGCCCGAAGCGCTCCAGCCACTCAAGCGCCCGCTGCCGGGCGGTTCGCGGCTCGACACCGCGCAGCGAAGCCAGGTAGACCAGTGTCTTCACGAGTTTCTGGTCGCCATACAGACCGCGTTCTTCCGGCAGGTAGCCCAGCAGCCGCGGGTCGGCATTGTGCTGCGGCCTGCCGGGTCCGAGCCGGAAGAGCAGCTGGCCGTCGTCCGGCTGGCTGATGCCGACCAGCATGCGGACCGTGGTGGTCTTGCCGGCTCCGTTCGGTCCCAGCAGCGCGAAGATCTCCCCGGGCCGGACCTCAAAACTCAGCCGGTCGACAGCCACCACGGAGGAGAATCGTTTGCTGACGGATTGGGATGAAAGTACAGCTTCGACGGTCACGGCTGCCGCCGAGTCTAACAAGCCTGCGTCATGGTCTTGGGAGGCCAAGGCACCATGCGGTCGATATTCAGCCGGTTCCGGTCGTGCCGCCCATCCTCCGGCCCTCAGGCAGATGGCTGTTTATGGCGGCGGTCAGCTCCACGGTCACCTCTTCGGGGGAAAGCTCCCGGCCCCCGAGTTGCAGTGGTTCACCGAAGTGCACCCGGAAGCGCCTGCCTTCGCGCCAGACAGCCGTGGGAAGGAGGGCCGACCCGCTCCTGAGCGCCAGGAACGCGGCGCCGTTGAGCGCTTCCCGGTCACCGGCGTTGCGCGTGCCCTGAATGAAGATGCCGATGGCCAATCCTGACTTCAGCTTGCGGAGTCCGTTACGTATGGCCGCCGTGTCACTTCCGCTCCGGTTCACAGGGAAAGTGCGCAGGCCCAGCATCAGCAGCCTGAGTCCCGGCTTTTCGAACAGTTCACGCTTGGCCATGAAATGGATCTCGCGTGGCACGGAGACTCCCACAACGGGTGGGTCGAACGAACTGAAATGATTGCAGGCAACAACCAAGCCGCCGCTGGCCGGCACGTTCTCCACACCAGTGACCTTCAGGCCAAGAAACAGCCGCGCGTAAGACCGGAAGGCCACCACCGCGAACCAGTAGAACCAGTCCATCTGTACCAGCCGGGTCAGCACTCAGTCCGCCTCTGCCTGCCTGACGGACGGCTTCGACCGGGCTCTTTCGGCCCGCCGCTCCAGGAACAGGGCGCCCAGGACACCGAGCAGGGCGATCAGGCCGTGCAGGGCGATCCAGGACATGGCCGCGTCACCCCAGGGCAGTTCCACTTCGAACAGCTCCTGCTGCGACAGGATCATGCTGACCACCTGGGGCGCGATCTGCAGCAGGGGGGATACGAGCACGGCCGCGTACCGCCAGGCGTACTCGAGTCCGAGCATGCCCAGCAGGTTGGAAGCCAGGATGATGGGCAGCATCACCAGCCAGTCGCTGCTGCCCGACAGCAGGCCCACGACGGGTGCCACCAGCGAGGTGAACAGTGCGAACTGGGAACCGGAGAACGTGAAGGTGGCGTAGCTGAACAGAAGCACCCCGGCGCTCCGCAGTACCAGGGGCAGGGGCGCCACCGCGCAGGTGGCCGCGGCCAGAAACAGGAACAGGCCGATCACCGCAGCCCTGGGTGCGTTCTTCTGCGTCACGGGCACATGTTACCAGTGGCTGGCCGGGCCGGCACGCTCAGTCTGCCGCCACCGGTGCGAGCCGCTGGCTGATCTCGGGGATGCGCCTCAGGAACTGGCCGGTAGCCGAGGCCTCGGTGG
>CAZBBU010000199.1:0-3797 GCA_964489965.1 uncultured bacterium | reverse complement strand
CTCCGTGCATCAAGCAACGGAGGCGGTCGCTTTTGCGTATGTGCATCTCCGGCCTGAACAGCCCAGGAGGTAAGCGCATTGCAGCAGGTGCCGCTCTGTCAGTTTCAATCCCTGTTCATCAGGTTCTTTATGGTCAGTGACTCGTCATCATCCGGTTCGTTGATCGCTGCCAGCGCTCCAAGGACCATGAACGAACCCAGGAAGAACAGTGCGTGAATGTAGCCGGAAACCAGGTCCAGCAACGCGAGAAAACCGGCGACCAGGAAAAGCCAGTACGCCGTTCTGGACCTTACAGTCGCCAGCAAGGAAGCCACCAGGCCGACACCTGCCGCAGCAGCACCGATCAGTGCCAGTGCACCGATCTGACCCGATCGCAGCCAGGCCAGAAGCAGCAAGGCACCGGCCACTATGAGCCCGATCGACCTGACAATCCGCAACACTGAGCTGCGGCGTCTGGCATCCGGGCTTAAGTCCGTATCAGTCACCCCACTACAATACGCGATGTACCGGGCTTGCCCCGCTGGTCGGCTTGCGGGTCCCGGGCCTGCGGTAAAATCAGGAGGTATTCCAGCCGGGCTGGCGGAATGGTAGACGCTGCGGACTTAAAATCCGCTGGTCCGTAGGGACCGTGCGGGTTCGAGTCCCGCGCCCGGCACCAACCGTTCAACGTCAGAACTCTGTAATGGCCACGGCAGTAAGCTGTGCATCCGTGATCGACCTGGGACGCAACCTCGAAGCCGGTACCTTACAGAGTGAGTCGCAACTCTGCCCTGCCTGCGGATCGAACAGGATCCGCATTGAAACCATCACCAGGATAGAGTTCGAAGTGGAGCTGGCAAATCCTGACGATGACTTCACGGTCACTCAAGAATCAGTCGGCGATTCCGAATGGAGCCCCGAAAGTCCGGCACGCTGCTCACGCTGCAGCTGGAAGGGCCTGGTTGCGGACCTGCTTGACTGACGACTCAGATCCAGCCTTTGGCCTTCTCGGCAGCCAGACGCCATCGTTCCAGCCAGCTCCCGCGCTCATCTTCATCCAGACGCGGTTCAAACGTCCTCTCAGCGTGCCACAGGCCTGACAACGCATCCAGTGACTTCCACAGGCCAGCACCGAACCCGGCCATGAAGGCCGCGCCGTACGCGGTGCTTTCCATGCGACTGGTGCGAACCACGGGCACCCCCAACGCATCAGCCTGAAGCTGCAACAGCATGTCACTCTGAGCTGCCCCACCGTCCACCCGCAGACTGGGCACTTCAAGTCCGCTTTCATTGACGAACAGTTCGAAAACCTCCGCAACCTGCAGCGCGATGGACTCAAGTGTGGCACGAGCGATATGCCCCGCGGTTGTACCCCTGGAAAGACCGACGATGATGCCCCTTGCAGAAGAATCCCAATGTGGGGCACCCAGACCAGTGAATGCCGGCACCAGGTACACGTCCCCGTTGTCCTCCACGGAGCGGGCCAACCCTTCAACATCGCCAGCCTCACTGATGATTCCCAGACCGTCACGCAGCCACTGGATCGCGGCGCCCGCAGTGAATACCGAACCCTCCAGGGCATGACTCGTGCTGCCATCGGCAGCCTGCCACGCAAGCGTTCCGAGCAGTCCACTCTCAGGCGTCAGCCTGGTCGTGCCGACATTCTGCAGCATGAAACAACCCGTGCCGTAGGTGTTCTTTGCCATTCCCGGTGAGAAGCAGGCTTGCCCGAAAGTGGCCGCGTGCTGGTCTCCGGCCATCGCCAGGACCGGAATCTCAGCACCGAACAGCGACCCATCCACAACGCCGAACTCGTGAACGTTCGGATGAACCTCGGGCAACATCGCGTCCGGCAAACCAAAAACACCCAGCAATTCCGGGCTCCAGCTCATCCGTGCGGTGTCGAACAGCAAGGTCCGGCAGGCGTTCGTCGCATCAGTAGCGTGTACCTGTCCCGCAGTGAGGCAGTACAGCAGCCAGCTGTCCACAGTGCCAAACAGCAGGTCGCCGCTGGCGGCCGCGCTGGCGACGTCGCTATTGTTGTCCAGCAGCCACCTGATCTTGCCAGCTGTGAAGTAGGCATCCAGCTGCAGGCCCGTGCGCGCACGGACGAAGTCGCCGTAACAATCCTGGCGCAACGAGTCCATGTAGGCCGCACTCCGCCGGTCCTGCCACACGATCGCCGGTGCCAGTGGCTGACCACTTGACCGGCTCCACAGTACGGTGGTCTCGCGCTGATTCGTAATGCCGATGCCGGCGATATCAGTCGCTTCGCAACCGGCACCAGCCATGGCTTCACGCGCTGCCTGCAATTGGCCTTGCCAGATTTCTGCGGGATTCTGCTCGACCCAGCCTGAGCGGGGAAACTCTGCCTTCAGCGCAACCTGGGCCAGGCCCAGCTGATTACCTTCCGCGTCGCAAACGAGTGCCCTGGAGCTGGTGGTGCCCTGATCCAGGGCGAGTATCAGGTCACGGGCCATTGCTCACGGCGTCAAACCGTGCACGGGCGTAGCGCCTGTCCCCCTGCAGCATCGCCTTCAGCGCACCGCTCTCACTTTCGGCAAGCTTGCTTACGCTGCTCACGTGGCTTTCGAACCGGCCCGTCCGGAAGTGTTCCCTCAGTGTCTCAACGATCGGTGTAAGGTTGGCCTTGCGCCGTGTGAACACGCGGCAACTGAGTATGCCCAGGTCGGGGAAAAGGTGAATGAAGAGTTGCGATTCACTGCAGAGCCTGGCCACGCTGAAACCATCTTCCGCATGAACCAGCTCCTCCAGGAACTCTTCCTCACAGTTCGTTTCCATCACGGCAGCCAGGTCTATCAGCAGCAGTCTGACGGCACTTTCATCCTTCAGCAAGTCCTGCTGTGCCTGGAAGGCTTCGACAGTCAGGTGTGTTCCGTATCCCAGGCGTTCCATCGCTTCAGATTAACAGAGAGCGTACCTCTGCGGCCTGATCAGTTCCCGGAGATCTCCCGTTCAGCCTGCTGCAGGAGTTGCCTCAGCTGCTCTGCGCTGTGGACCCTGGAGTCCAGCTGCTGCAGGAAACGTCCCATGGGTTGCCAGACAGCGGTCATTTCGGGATTCACAGGCACGGCTTGTGAGTTCCGCAGCGCCAGCCCGAAGCCGTAGAGAATCGGGTCATCAACCAAGGCGTCAACCGCGGCGATCGAGGCAGGGATCCTGCCCGCGGAGCGGGCAAGCTCAAGCTGTGCGGCAGAGCGAACGAGCCATTTGGCGGCGTTGGCGCTGGCCAGCAGGTCACGGGCACTGCTGCTTATCAGAACACCCTGTACACTCATGAAACCGGAGAAAGGGTTGCCTTCCAGCAGTGGCGGCATTGGCATTACGGTAAGGGGAACTCCCGAAGCGAAGTAGTGGGAGACAGCCCAGGGACCGTTGTAAGTGAATGCCAGGCGTCCGGCTGCGAACAACTCATGGGCAGTCTGGTAGTCCGTGCCCTGGGGAATCAGACTCCGCCCGAATCGCAGTTCCTGCAGTGCCAGGGCGCCTTGCACGCCGGCGTCAGACGACAGTTCCAGCTGCACACCTCCACCCGCGGCCTGACTGAAGATGCTGGCGCCACTGCTTCGGAACCAGGCCCATGAGAAGTAGAAGTTTCCGAAGTCATACATGAAACCCGCATTGTTGCCACGCTGCAGACGCACGGCCGTTTCCAGGAACTCGTCATAACTGCCGGGCGCAGCCGGCACGAGCGCCGTGTTGACAATGAGTGCCGGACCTTCCAGCGTCAGCGGCAGCCCCAACAGCTCACTGCCGTACGTGAAGGCAGTTGATGCCTCTGCCGGCAGGTCCGCTAA
>CAZBBU010000198.1:0-3799 GCA_964489965.1 uncultured bacterium | reverse complement strand
GGCGGCCGCAGCCACCGACGCGCCGCTGGAGATGCCCAGCAGGCCCGGCGCGGCCAGGGGGTTGCGGAACAGGCCCGGCATGGCGGCACCCGAGACTGACAGGGCTCCACCGACGAGTCCGCCCAGAACCACCCGGGGCAGGCGGATGGCCTGCAGCACGCGCTCCTCGATGGTCGTGAACTCGACGAACGGTTCGAAACCCAGCCAGGAGACGAGGATGGAGATGACCCTGAGCGGTCCGATGTCCACCGCGCCAACCCCGATGGCCGCCACGACGACCAGCACCAGCGCCGGCACCAGAATCAGCAGTGCCCGCGACCTGCGGTCACGCCTCTTCATCGTCGCGCTGGCTGTGGAGTTCACGGGCGCCGCCTGGGGCCGCGGCCGCGCTGGGGGTACCGCAAGCTTTTCCTCCGGGGGCCGGGCCCTCCGCCCGGCTGTCCCACTGAACTTACCAAGCATTAAGCTACCGGGCTGTCGGCCCGGGATTGTCATGAATGCGTGCCGCCCTCCGCCCCGGTACCTGGGATCAGGGCTGGCGGGCCGCCACGTGCTATGCTGAAAAATTGCTGCTACGGCGGCGAGCCTACGCTGGACAACCTGTCCTGCTGCGTCCGGACCGGTCGCGCACCAGGAGAGCCTCCAGCAAGTGAGAGGAGGTTGACAATGTCGGAATACGATCTGAACGTGATCCTGGAGCCGGGCCTCAACGAGACCCAGCTGCAGGCCGAGAAAGACGCCATCACCGCGCAGGTGGAGCGTGCCGGAGGCGAGTTCCTGGCCCTTGACGAATGGGGCTCCAGGCGCCTTGCCTACCCGATCCGCAAGCACAATGACGGCTACTATCTCATCTATCGCCTAAAGCTCAGTGGCGAGACGCCCAAGACGATCGAAGCTGCCCTGCGGCAGCGTGATAACGTCATGCGCGTACTGGTTGTGAAGGACCGGCCGGAGTGGAAGACCCGGAAGGTCAAGGAGACCGAGCAGCCGGCGGAAACGCCTGCAGCCTGAGCCCCTCATGACTCGCGCAGCCGGCAGCAGGCACCCCCAGACACATGGTGTCCGCGGATTGGAGACAGGTAATGGCAAGAGGACTTAATAACGTTTTCCTGGTGGGCACGCTCACCCAGAAGGCCGAACTGCGCTATACCGCAGGTGGCCTGGCCATCCTTGAGATCAATCTGGCCGGCAGTGACAAAGTTGTTGGCGATGACGGTGAGGAACGGAACCTGGCCTGGTACCACCGGGCAACCCTGTTCGGCCAGCAGGCCGAGAACATGGTGGACCAGCTTGATGAACCGGGCACTGGCGTGTTCGTTGAAGGCAGGCTGAATCACCGCAGTTGGGAAACCCCGGACGGGCAGAAGCGCAGCAGCATCGACATCAACGCGAATCGCGTTGATGTGGTTGACACTTCATCCCGCGGCCACGACCCGGTCATCATGGATGCCCGGGACCAGCCGCGCCTGAAGGATGCGCTCAACCAGGTGATGATCGTGGGTAACCTGACGCGTGACGCGGAGCTGCGGCAGACGCCCAGCGGACATTCCGTGAACAGGTTCAGCGTTGCGGTCAACGAGCGCTTCCGCGACCGCTCCGGTAACGATCAGGAGCGGACTCACTTCATCGACGTCAACGTTTGGCGTGAACTTGCCACCGCCTGTGCGGACCTTGGCAAGGGAGATCCTGTCTTTGTTGTCGGCAGACTGGTCAATGACAACTGGACCGACAGGGAAGGCAACAAGAGGTACACGACGCGCATCGAAGGTTCGCGTGTCGAATTCCTGACTCGTGGTCCCGGCACTGGTGGAGCCGGTACCCGCAGCGCGGACTCCCCGCGCGGCGCCCGACCGAGCAGGCTTGATATCGACGAAATCGACGAGGAATTTCCACCTGAAGAGGAATTGCCCTTCTGATGGCAAGAGAAAGAGACAACAGGAAGAAGCGCCTTGGCAACCGCCGTGGACGCAGGCCCAAGGTCTGCCCGTTCACCACTGGTGAGCTGGAAGTCACCGACTACCATGACGGCAAGATGCTGCGTCGCTTCATCAGCGACACCGGCAAGATTCTGCCCCGCCGGCGCACCGGCGTGAGCGCCAAGTATCAGCGTAGGCTCGCAGTCACTATCAAGCGGGCCAGAATGCTTGCCATCATCCCGATTACCGAGAAGCTGGTCCGCAAGTGAACGTCATACTTCTGGAAAGCGTCTACAAGCTGGGTGACCCCGGTGACCTGGTCAAGGTCCGCCCCGGTTACGCGCGCAATTACCTGGTGCCGGAGGGCCTGGCTGTGCCGGCCACCCGGGCCAACAAGGCTGAGCTGGATGCCATGCTCAACCGGCGCGCCAGGCAGCTGGCAGAGGTCAAGTCTGATGCCGAGCGCCTGAAGGAACTGCTGGGAGACGCCCAGGTCCGTATCGCCGTTAAGGCTGGTGACGGTCGCATCTACGGCTCGGTGAACAACCGTGATATCGCGGAGTTCCTCTCGGACCAGCACGAGATCGAGGTGGACCGCCGCAAGATCGAACTGCGCGAGCCCATCAAGACTCTCGGTGAGTTCGAGGTTCCGTACCGTCCGCACCCCGAAGTTGAGATCACGCTTCACCTTGAGGTCGTGGCGGAAGAGTAAGCGACGTACATGTGCCGCGACTCCTGGTGGCGGCACACGTTCAGGTTACAAGGATGGCCGGTTACGCCCGAAAGCGTAACCGGCCATCTTCTTTGGCTTGGCGGAAGTGGTCAGGCCATCGTTTCGATGCGGATCAGGTTGGTGGTTCCGCTCTGACCGAAGGGCACGCCGGCGGTGATCACGAAACGGCCGTTGTTAGTGCCCAGGCCCAGGTCCTGAATGGCGCGCCGGGCCACCGACACCATCTCGTCCGTGGAGTGGATGTCCGTGCTCATGTAGGGCACCACGCCCCAGGCCACTGACAGCTGCCTGAAGGCACGGTCACTGGGCGTGATGGCCAGGACCGGCGCTGGTGGCCTGTGGCGCGACACACGCAGCGCGGTGGTGCCCGAGCTGGTGAAAGTCACGATCAGGTCTGCATGCAGGTTGTGGGCCATCTCACAGGCTCCGAAAGACACTACATCGGCGGTGCTCTCATCCGTCTTCAGGCCGAAGGAACGCATCCTGTCCTGGTAACCGATGTCCGCTTCGACCGAACGGGCGATACGGTCCATCATGCGCACGGCCTCGATGGGGTAGGAGCCCACCGCGGTTTCCGCTGACAACATCACGGCGTCGGTACCGTCCATGATCGCGTTCGCCACGTCGCTGGCTTCGGCACGGGTGGGGGTGGAGTTGCTGATCATCGACTCGAGCATCTGTGTGGCCGTAACCACCGGCTTGCCGGCCTCCACGCAGGCCCTGATCAGGCGCTGCTGCACCAGCGGGACACGCTCGGGCGGCAGCTCCACACCCAGGTCACCACGGGCCACCATCACTCCGTCAACCTCGCGCAGGATCTCATCGAAGCGCTCCACCGCGCCGGGCTTCTCGATCTTGGCCATCAGTTTGGCGTTCGAGCCTTCACGTGACAGGAAGTGACGGGCCAGCAGCAGATCGTCACGGCTGCGCACGAAGCTCATCGCCACCCAGTCCACACCCATCTCGGCGCCGATGACCAGGTCCTGGACGTCCTTCTCCGTGAGCGCAGGGATGCTCAGATCGGCGCCGGGGATGTTGATGCCTTTGTTGTTGGAGAGCGTGCCACCGATGGCCACTTCCGTGACGATGGTCTGGTCACGCACCTCCTGAACCTGCAGGCTCAGCCTGCCGTCATCAAGCAACAGGATGG
>CAZBBU010000197.1:0-3803 GCA_964489965.1 uncultured bacterium | reverse complement strand
CAGGGGGCCTTATGCGCCAGGGGTTGATCCACCAGGTCAGGGTGATCTCCGGATCGGTGCTCTCCTGCGCCACAGCACTGGAGAACGGTACCAGTCCCACAAGCAGACCGGTAATCAAGAGGAAACGGATGGTCTTCATAAATGCCTCCAGGTACGGGAAGGTGTTCTTCACCACAATTTCTACCACGAGGCCACGCTCCAAACCAGCCTCACAGGTCCGCAGGGCGACACCCGCAGCCAAGTGGGCGATACTGAAGACATGTCCAGCAGCCTCACCATCAGCTTTGACCTCGACGGAGTCGTCATCCAGAACCCCTTCGCCAAAGGCGTATTTCCCTGGGTCCGGGAACACGTCCGCAGCCGCACCCCGGGACTGGAATCATTGGAGCAGGCCGAAGCTGAACGGCAGATGACCAATGCTGTCAACCAGATCTGGATGGGCCGCATGGCCGCAGGTGACTTCGTAACCGCCTACGACTGGGATGACATCCTCAACCAGGCCAGCCGCTCCCTCGGAGGCCCGGAAGTACCGGATGTGGCGGGCCTGGTGGAGAAATTCTGCAGCGAAGCAGGAATGATCAGCGTGTTGCCCGGTGCCGTGGAAGGATTGCAGCTGTTGCGCTCACATGGCGTGACCGTTCACGCCCTGACCAACGGGTACCGCAAATACCAGTGGCCAGTGCTGGTGGCCCTGGGAATCGAACACTACTTCGACACCGTTTACACACCTGAGATGATCGGTTTCGCCAAGCCACAAGCCGGCGCCTTCCAGGCGATCGCAGGTCTGGACGCGCACGTCGGCGATACGCTGGTGCATGACGTGATGGGCGCGAACCTGGCGGCGGTCACCTCCGTATGGATGAACCCGGGCCTGCCCGCTGAACTGGCGCCCTATACCCCGCTTGAACGCGCCGCATCCCCACTGCTCCACGACTTCCTGGCCGCACAGCTGGAAGGAAACCTCTACACCCGCTTCCATCCCGAAGCGAACCTCGAGACGGCGGCGCCGGACCTGGTGGTACTCGACGTGCACGAGGCGGCCCAGGCTCTGCTCGAACGGACGCACGGCTGACGCTTGCGAGCCCGTGTACAGTCCTGCTGACCTCCGAAGACTTACCCTGAGTTGATGGCAGACGGTGACCACGACTTCGCGCTCATCGAATCACTTCTGTTCGAAGGCGGCTTCAAGCGGCTTGAAAGTCACCTGCGCAGACTGGAACAGTCCGCCGCCGAACTGGGCTTCGTACTGACGAGCAGTCAGCTCGAACAGGTCCTGGATGCCCAGGCAGCAAGACTGCACTCAAAGGGGCGCTACAAGGTGCGGCTCATCCTGGAACGCGACGGGACCTTATGGAGCAGCTCCGAACTGATTACGGGGGCCACAAAACCGCCAGCTGTGATCCTGGCCAGTCAGCCAATCGACTCAACCTGGCGGTATGCACGGCACAAGACCACTCAACGGGCCGTGTTCGACCAACACCTGCGCGCTGCGGCTGCCATCGGCATCCAGGACGTGCTGTTCCTCAATGAACACGCAGAACTCGCCGAAGCGGCCACGAGCAACGTATTCCTGGACCTCAGCGGCGAACTGCTGACACCACCAGTCTCAGCCGGAGTATTGCCAGGTGTCTACCGGCAGCAGGTGCTGGACACTGACAGTCGTGCACGCGAAGCGAACCTGACCCAGGCGGATTTACTTGCAGCAGACGCGATCTTCCTGTGCAACTCGGTACGCGGTTGGCGCCAGGTCAGCCTCGCCTCAGGCTTGCTCAGCCTCTAGTCTTGCCGCATCATCAGGTCGGGCCAATGCCCGGAAGTCAGCACCGATCGGACGCTGGGCCACCCGCAAGTCAAACTCACCGACGATGGCGAACAGATGATCAAATATGTCGGCCTGGGTCTTCTCGAAATTCACAAAGCCGGTGTCCACCGTGAACGCGTAAATCTGCAGCGGCAGGCCGTCTGGCGACGGTGCGAGCTGCCGGATGGCGAACAGCAGGTCCTTGTTTATGCGGTCATCCGCCCGCATGTAGGCTTCGATGTAAGCCCGGAACGTGCCCAGGTTGGTCAGCCGGCGCTCGTTTACCGCTTCGCCACCTCCGCGTTCGGCGTTCCAGGCGTTCAGCTCCTCGCGCTTGGACTGCAGGTAGGGTTGCAGCACCTTGAAGCGCTCCAGCCTGTCAACTTCGTCTTCGGTGAGGAAGCGAACGCTGTCCAGATCGATGAGGATACTGCGCATGATGCGACGGCCCGTCGAATACATCGTCCGGTAGTTCTTGAAGCTGTTCTTCAGAAACAGGTGGGCGGGAATCACGGTGAACGTCTTGTCCCAGTTCTCAACCTTGACTGTGTTCAGGGCGACCTCTATGACATCACCATCGGCCTGGAACGCGGGCATCTCAATCCAGTCGCCCACGCGGATCAGGTCGTTGCTGGTGAGCTGGGCGCCAGCCACCAATGACAGGATCGTGTCCTGGAATATGAGCAGCAGAATCGCCGAGGCGGCGCCGATACCCGAGATGATCAGGAGCGGGTCGCGGTTCAGAAGGCCGGCAAGGGCGGCGATGCCGGCCAGTGCGTACAGGACAATGGTCAAGCCCTGCAAGTAGCTTTTAATGGGGCGCTCTTTGGATTTCGGGTGCTTCTCGTACAGGTCGCCGAACGCCTGGATCGCGGCGGCGATCGCCCAGGCGATTACCACGACGATGGCCGCGGACAAGACCCGCTGCAGGAAGTCCGCGAAGCCGGCCGGAAGGAGGGGCAGCAGTGGCAACCCGGCCCGAACGATTATCAGTGGTACCGCGAGGCTGAGCCTGTACAGAACAGAGCGGCCCAGAATCGCGTCATCCCAGCTGCTCCGGTTCCGCTGCGCTATGCGCGTGATCAGCGTAATGAGGTAGCGTCTGGCTATAACCTGGGCGAGCCAGGCCACCAGCAGCAGCAAGACAGCGATGATGATTGTTGCCAGCAGGGGGTTTGCGTCTGTCCAGTTGCTGACAGCACCCCAGACGCTGTCGGTCAGGTTGCCCAGTGATTCTCCAGTGTCTTCCGGCATTGCCCGTGACTGTAACAGATGGGCAGTGACCGTGGGCAGGGTGGGTGCGGCGAATCAGCCCCTCAGTTGCCAGCTATGTTGAACATCCAGCGTATACCGAAGCGATCTGTGACCTCGCCGTAGACGTCTCCCCACATCTGCTGCTCGAGGGCATGGATGATCGTGCCTTCAGCTGACAGCTGGTCGTACCACGCTTCCAGTGCTGTTCGGTCCTTGCCGTGCAGAGTCAGGCGGATGTTGCCCAGACCGTGAGTCTTGCCTTCAGGACCATCACAGGCCATCAGCTCTACAGGGCCGTCCATGATGTTCGCGTGCATGACCTTGTCCTTCAGGCTTTCGGGTGCGGAAGGGTCAGCTGCACCGAAGGTCAGGACGCTCAGTTCGCCACCGAAAACCTGTTGATAGAAGGCCATGGCTTCGCGGCACTCACCGCTGAAGTAGAGGTAAGGCGTCAGAAACGTACTGGGCATTTTGATACACTCCGTTCTGGTGTGTGCCGCGTCGGGCGACCTTCTGCAGGTCATACCACGCGGGTGGTCGGGAGTCGTTGGCCGGGCGGGCTAGAATTGCCAGCAGCGGCGATTCTTGGGAGGATGAAGTGAACAGGTCATTTTGGGCGATGCTGGCTGCGTTAACGCTCGTGGCTTCAGCCACGGGGCAGGAGTTCCTGTTTGTCAGCAACCGGTTGCGGGCGGAACCGGAAGTGGGGGCCTCAGGTGCCACCCTGTATCAGAATGAACTCTACCTG
>CAZBBU010000196.1:0-3810 GCA_964489965.1 uncultured bacterium | reverse complement strand
CAGAACATTGAGCGTCAGCGGCCAGCCGTGCTGGGCCACAAGTATATGCGCGACCACCAGATCACCAAGGCAGGCCAGCTGATCGAAACTCAGCAGGCAACCGCTCGACAGAAGAAAGGAATCGCCTGTCAGCCGCGCCTGTTCCAGGGTCCGGTAGGTGACGCCCAGGGGGTTGGACTGCATGATCGCCTGTTTGAAAAGGTCACGGCTCGCCGGGGAGCTGAGCAGGTGCAGGCCTACGCTCATGGCCCCGGCGCTCTCACCGGCCAACGTGATCCGGTCCGGGTCACCGCCGAAGGCGGTCAGGTTGTCATGCAACCAGGTCAGCGCCAGCAACTGGTCACGGAAGCCGAAGTTGCCGCGCAGGCCGGTGGCACCTGCGTTGGCCAGGAAACCCAGGGCGCCCAGCCGGTAGTTGAAGCTGGCGACCACGATGCCCTGGCCGGCCAGGAACGAGCCGTCATGCAGGTACCACTCGCCGGTGGGCATGGGTGAGTCCGTGCTGGAGCCGTGAGTGAAGGCGCCGCCGTGAATGTAGACCAGCACGGGCAGGAGTTCGTCCTGCCGGCTGGCTGGAGCCCAGATGTTGGCGAAGAGGCAGTCTTCGCTCTGCAGCGCCGGCTCGGGCGCCGCGGCCGTGCGCAACGGATTGGGTGGCTGCGGGCAGATGTGACCCGGCACGGTGGCCTGCCGCGTTCCTTCCCACGGCTCGACCGGCAGTGGGTTGCTCCAGCGCAGTTCGCCGACCGGCGGCTGGGCGTAAGGGATGCCCAGCCAGGTGTTGATCGCTACGCCGTTGCGCTCGACTCGGCCGCCGCAGACCAGGCCACCCGTGGTGCTGACCAGCACGCCCTGGCATTCAGCAGCGTCCTGATTCTGTGCCAGAGCCAGGCCGGCGAGAAACGCTACAAGCGCCGCCACAAGCCCCCGGCGCACTCGCATCAGCCGGTGGGCAGCCGGTAGGGGAGGTACTCCGGTTGCCAGAACCGTTCGCGCACGAACTGCACCAGCGCGTGTTCGTCAAGCTCGTAGATGCCGAACTCGCCCGCTACGCCGTCGCGTACAGCGGCCGCCATGACGCGGGCAGCCACCTGAATGCTCACGCGCCGCAGCTCTGATACCGGTGGGTAGATGCGGTCGGGGTGCATCTCTGCCGTGTAATCAGCCAGCGCGAAGGCAGAGGCCAGGATCATGTTGTCCGTCACGGCCTGGGCGCGGCTGAGCACGGTGCCGAAGCCGATACCGGGGAAGACGAAGGCGTTGTTTCCCTGTGCGACCGGGTGCAGCGTGCCGCCGTGTTCCACCGGGTCGAAAGGGCTTCCCGCCGCCACCAGCGCCTTGCCGTCGGTCCACAGCATCGCGTTGGCCGGAAGAACCTCGGTGTTCTCAGTGGGGTTTGACAGCGGAAAGATTATGGGCCGGTCCGTGTTCCCGAGTACGGCCTCCACCACCTCACGGTTGAACTGGCTGCCCTGACCGGACAGGCCGATCAGGGCGGTGGTGCCCGTGACGGTGGCGATCTCAGCCAGGCTGCTTCCTGAGCTCAGCCCCAGTTCCTCAAGCCAGGCCGGATCCTGAGCGAACGGCTGCTTATAGGCCTCGAGTTCGCGGTCCGAGCTCAGGATGCCGCGCGAATCCAGTACGATGATGCGTTCCCGTGCTTCCTGCTCGCTGAGGCCGGCGTGAATCAGGCCCTGCAGCAGCGCGCTGGCCACACCGATTCCGCCAGCACCCGCCCCGCTTATCAGGATGCGCTGATCCGTGATGGATTCACCCTTGATGCGGCAAGCGGACAGCACGCCGGCCAGCGCCATCGCCCCGGTGCCCTGGATGTCATCGTTGAACGAAGGCACGACATTGCGGTAACGCTCCAGAACCGCAAACGCCGAGTCCTTGGCGAAGTCTTCCCACTGGATCACGACCTTGGGATAACGCTGGCGCACGGCCTCCACGAACTGGTCGATGAAGTTGCGGTACGGCTTTCCGGTTAGCCGCGCGCGATCAGAGCCCAGGTAGTTGGGGTCCTCGCGCAGTGAACCCCGGTTGGTGCCCACGTCCAGCTCCACCGGCAGCACCTTGTCCGGTCCGATTCCACCGGCGGACGTGTAGATGGCCAGCTTTCCGATGGAGATCGCCATGCCGCCCACACCCTGGTCGCCGATGCCCAGGATGGCGGAGGCGTCCGTGGCCACGATCATGCGTACGTCATCGAGCGGCACGTTGCTGACGGCCTCGTGGGCGTGGCCGATGGATTCAGCTGAGAGCGTCAGGCCGCGGGGCGACTGGTAGAGGGCGGAATAGTTCTTGACGGCGTCGCCAACCGTGGGTGTGTAGATGATCGGCAGCATCTCTTCAAGGTGTTGCTGGACGATGGCGAAGAACAGGACCTCGTTGCTGTCCTGCAGGAGCCGCAGGAAGGTGTGTTTCTCCAGTGGGTCGCCCAGGCTGCTGTAGCGACGGTAGTTACGTTCGATCTGTCTCTCCAGCGTGTCGATGCGCGGG
Source organism: uncultured bacterium (assembly GCA_964489965.1). Classification (GTDB taxonomy): domain Bacteria; phylum Deinococcota; class Deinococci; order Deinococcales; family Trueperaceae; genus CALDPK01. Next base: position 1,308 of record CAZBBU010000196.1, on the reverse strand, counting down.
GGCAGCAGGCCGTGCAGGTCGAGAAGCGTACGCTCGCTCTCCGTGAAGGCGGTTCCCTTGTTCAGCAGTGGCAGGTGCAGGAGCTGGAATCCCGTCACGTAAGTCTCGATGAATCGCGAGCCGTCACGGTCGCGCAGCACATCGTAGAAACGACTCAAAGACATACTTCCTCCAGGGCGCATTCAGCGCAGCAACCGCATGATAACAGGGCCAAATGCCGTGGCCCGGGCACGGTTCCGCCGGTTAAAATTCAGGGAGAGGAGCGAAGATGACTGATGAAGAACGTGGCGTCACGGCAGCGGTCCTGGAGGCGCTGGTTTTCGCCGGTGAGGCCCATAACGGTCAGCGTCGCAAGGACGCGCCGGGCAGTCCGCATCTGAAGCACGTGCTTCAGGTGACCGAGCTGCTGGCCGGAGCGGGTGTGCTTGACCGCGACCTGCTTGTGAGCGCAGCCCTGCATGACCTGCTGCCCGACACGGACGTTGATGTTGAACAGGTGCGGGCCCGGTTCGGCGCTGCCGTGGCTGACCTGGTTGAAGAGCTCAGTTCCGACAGGCAACTTCCACGCGTGGCCCGCCAGGAGGAACTTCCTGGAATCGTCATGCAGTTCAGCGACGGTGCCCAACTGATCAAGCTGGCTGAGAAGATCAGCAACCTGCGTGACCTGGTCGCCAATCCCCCTGTGGGCTGGAGCCGGCAGCGTCGCCGTGATTACTTTGCCTGGACGGAAGAGGTCACCAGCTCACTCCGCGGACGCAACGCCCTGCTTGACGGACAGCTGGACCAGGCGCTGGCACAACGGCCTTGAGAGTACTGGTTGCGTCCCTCGCCCTGCTGCTTGGTCAGGCCGTGCTGGCCGCCGAGTGGCTGGACTGGTTCGGCACGGGCGCCATCCTTGACGTGGGCAGCGCTGTCATCGTGGCGGGTGACCCCGGGGGAGATCCGGCTGGGGCCTGGTCGTCCGACTTCGCCGGTGATTACAGCGGTCAGCAGTTGAGCATCCGGGTTATGTCCACTGACTGGGGCGCGGTCAGCCTGGCAGAGGTGGTGCTGTCCACCAGGGGCAACTTCGAGGAGTACCTGCAGGTGGACTTGCGGCCGCTGCTGTCGGCTCCGCCTGAAGGTGAGTGGATCGACGTGACAGTTCCTGCCGGCGCCTGGAATCCATCGGCGGGAGCGGACTGGAGCACGGTCAACGGCCTGGTGTTGCGAGTAAGTTCGCACGTGGGGAAGACCGGCATGGTCGGCTTCTCCGGCATATTGTTCATGAAGGAGCGGGCCAGCAGGGGCGCCGTCACCGACGAAGAC
>CAZBBU010000195.1:2247-3842 GCA_964489965.1 uncultured bacterium | reverse complement strand
CCGAGCTGGCGCTGAGCCTGCTTGGCAAGAGCCAGGCGTTCCCCCACCGCCAGCGGGTCGGCGACGTCATGGCCCGGGCCGCCAACGACGTCAGGCAGCTGAACCTCATGTTCAGCCCTGGGGTGCAACTCATCCTGGACAGCGGCCTGACCCTGGTGGTGCCACTCGTGTTCATCGCCTTCATCGACGTCAGGCTGCTGCTGTTTCCCGTCCTGTTCATCATCGCTTTCGTGTTCGCACTCAGGAATTACATGGCCAGACTCGACCCTGTTTCGAGCGGCATGCGCGAGAGTTTCGGCACGCTGAACGCCGGCCTCAACGAGACGATCAGCGGGATCGCACTGGTCAAGGCGGCCTCCGCCGAGAACCTCGAGAAGCGCAAGTTCGCACGCGATGCCGGCCTGGTGCGCGACTACTTCGTGCGTCAGGGCGAGGTGCAGGCACGCTACCTGCCGTTCCTGCTGATCGGCCTGACCCTGGCCGCCACCTTCGCGCAGGGCATCTGGCTGCTGTCTGCCGGTCAGATCAGCGTGGGTGACCTGGTGGCGGTGATGGGCCTGGTCGGCGTGCTGCGCGGTCCCGCCGACCTGTCGATCTTCACGTTCGCGCTGGTCCAGCTGGGCCTGGCAGGTGCCAGGCGCATCATGGAGCTGATCAAGGCTGACACGGAGCTGGACGAGAACCCCGCAGGTCACGCCGGCACCGTCAAGGGTCACATCCGGTTCCAGGCCGTCACTTTCACCTATCCGGGTTCAGAGCGGGCCACCCTGGAGGACTTCAGTTTCGAGGCCAGGCCCGGCGAAACCATCGCCATCGTGGGTCAGACGGGCAGCGGCAAGAGCACCATCAGCAGGCTGGTGAACCGTACCTTTGATGCCAGCAGCGGCCAGGTGCTGATAGACGGTGTGGACGTGCGCGACTGGAACATGGAGTCGCTGCGCTCGCAGATCAGCGTCATCGAACAGGAAGTGTTCCTGTTCTCACGCAGCATCGCGGACAACATCGCCTTCGGCCTGCCGGGCGCCAGCCGCGAACAGGTGGTGGCCACAGCCCGTTCCGCCCAGGCCGAGGAGTTCATCCTGGAGTTCCCGGATGGTTACGACACCGTGATCGGCGAACGCGGCATGACCCTGTCCGGCGGGCAGCGGCAGCGGCTGGCAATCGCTCGCGCCCTGCTGACCGACCCGCGCATCTTGGTGCTGGACGACGCCACCAGCGCGATCGACAGCGCCACGGAAGACGCGATCCAGCGGGCCATCAACACGGTCCTCAGCGGCAGGACCTCGCTCGTCATTACCCATCGGCTGTCCCAGATCCGCAGGGCTGACAGGATCCTGGTCATCCATGACAGGAGACTGCAGGACTCCGGAACGCACGCCGAGCTGCTGGAGCGCAGCCCGCTCTACCAGCGGATATTTCAGAGGTTCGAGTAATGGGATTCGTACTTGACGGCCTTGAGGGTGAAGCCTACGACCGCACCTACAGTGACAGGCAGCTGCTGGGCCGCATCTACCGGTACTTCCGACCTTACCTGCGTGAGATCATCCTGGTGGCGCTGCTGATGATCGTACCGTTCCTGTGGATGATCACGACCT
>CAZBBU010000195.1:0-2237 GCA_964489965.1 uncultured bacterium | reverse complement strand
GCGCTGCTGATAGTGCTGGGGGCGGGTGCGATGGCACTGCTGCCCATCCTGACGGCCCGCGCCATCGACATCGTGAGCGGCCAAGGCCTGAGCGGCGCGGAGGCGCTGCAGGCGAGCGCCTGGATCATAGCGGTCATCCTGCTGGCCTCCGGCCTGGCCTGGGTGTTCAACTTCCTGCGGCAGATCGCCACCGCCCGCGTCGTGGGCACCGTTATCCTTCAGGTGCGCCTGGATGCCTTCGACGCGGTCATGGCGCGCGACATGTCGTTCTACGACGAGTTCAAGAGCGGCCGGGTGGTCAGCCGCGTCACCTCGGACACCCACGATTTCGCCAACGTGGTCACCCTGGTGCTCAACCTGCTCAGCCAACTGCTGATCGTGGCAGTGGTGTTCGCGGTACTTTTCTCGGTGAACGTGCGCCTGGCGCTCATCACCACGGCGGTGGCGCCCGTCATCATCTTCGCCGCGCTGGCCTTCCGCGTGGTGGCCCGCCGTACCAGCCAGCAGGCCCGCCGGGTACTCGGCGAGGTGAACAGCAACATCCAGGAGTCCATCACCGGCATCGAGGTGGCCAAGGGTTTTCGTCAGGAAGCAGCACTGCACGCCGACTTCGGCAAGGTCAACGCGGAATCGTACCGGCTGGGTCTGCGGCAGGGGCTCGTGCTGCAGAGCATCTTCCCCATCCTGGGCACGATCGCAGGCATCGGCACTGCCATAGTCGCCTGGTTCGGCGGGCAGGCGGTTCTGCAGGGCACGGTCACCGCCGGCGAGTGGTTCCTGTTCGCCGAAGGCCTGGCCTTGTTCTGGTTCCCGCTGACCAGCATCGCCTCCTTCTGGAGCCAGTTCCAGGAGGGTCTGGCCGCCAGCGAACGGGTGTTCGCGCTTATGGACGCAGAAGCAAGGGTGTTCCAGACTGACAGCCGCGAACCGCGTGAGCTGAAGGGGCGCATCGAGTTCCGCAACCTGGACTTCGCCTACAAGCCGGACGAGCCGGTGCTTCAGGACTTCAGCCTGGAGATCCCTGCCGGGCAGACCATCGCACTGGTGGGCCACACCGGTGCCGGCAAAAGCAGCCTGGGCAAGCTGGTGGCCCGGGATTACGAGTACCAGGGCGGGCAGCTCCTGATCGACGGGCAGGACATCCGCAGTTTCGACCTGCCGGCCTACCGCCGTCACCTGGGCGTCGTCCAGCAGACTCCCTACCTGTTCAGCGGCACCATCAGGGACAACATCCGCTACGGTGCGGGCGAGGTCAGCGACGCTGAAGTTGTGGCGGCCGCCCGCAGCGTGGCCGACGGCGACTGGATCGCGGCCCTGCCCCAGGGACTGGACACGGTCGTCACGGAGGGTGGTCGCGGCATCTCCATGGGCCAGCGGCAACTGGTGGCGCTGAGCCGGGTACTGCTGCAGTCACCTGCGATCGTCATTCTGGACGAGGCGACCGCCAGCATCGATCCTCTGACGGAGGCGCAGATCCAGGAGGGACTGGAACTAGTCCTGCAGGACCGAACCTCCATCGTCATCGCACACCGGCTTTCCACCGTGAAGGCGGCTGACAGGATAATCGTGCTTGATCACGGCCGGATAGTCGAACAGGGCGACCACGGCACCCTGCTGGAAAGAGGCGGCCACTACGCAAACCTGTATGAGACGTACTTCCGGCACCAGTCCGCGAGTTACGACCCTGACGCCTGAGCGGGCCCGCATATAATCACCTGCAGGCATGGAAACTCCCGACACTGCGATGATTGCCGGAGGTATCTGAATGGTACTTAACCGCGGCCCCAACATCTGGACGATACTCCTGGTCCTGCTGGCCCTGAACTTCCTGGTGGTCAACGTCTTCTTCCCCGGTGAACCCGCGCCGGTCGAGGTGCCGTACACGCTGTTCCGGGAGCAGGTGACCGAGGGCAACGTGGCCCGTGTGGTCACCCGCAGTGACATCCTGCAGGGCGAATTCGCCTCACCCGTGGAACTTCCTGCTGAAGAGGGAGCGGCAGGCCAGGGCCTGTTCGGTCAGTTGGGCCCGGTGGAGGTTAGCAAGTTCTCCACCGTGATCCCGGCTTTCGTCGATCCCGGGCTTGAGGCGCTGTTGCTGGAGAACGGCGTGGAGATAAATGCGGAATCGCTGAACACGCCGAGGAATCCGCTCCTCACCCTGCTGCTCTCGTTCGGACCGACCATCCTGCTGATCGTTCTGTTCGTGTGGCTGAGCCGCAGCATGATGAACCGATCCG
>CAZBBU010000194.1:0-3857 GCA_964489965.1 uncultured bacterium | reverse complement strand
CGAAGTCCTGACCCGGCGTGGCCGAGGTGGCCAGGAAGTTGCCGCCGACGCCGTAGAGGGTGATCACCACCCCGCCTGTGGGTCCGGTCAGGTTCTCGTTGGCACTGCCAGGCTCACCACTTCCATAGAGGGCGGCGACGCGCCGCGCGTCAGTCTGCAGGCTCTCGCGCAGGTCGTTGAGCAGGCTGGCGCGCACCACCAGGTAGCTGGTGGCCACGGCGGCCAGGCTGAGCAACGCGATCGCGGCTCCCACCAGCAGCACCAGGCGCCAGCGGAGCGGCAGTGCCCACCTGGCCGGCGATTCAGCCCTTGACGGCGTAGCCGATGCCACGGACCGTCCTGATGATCCCGAAGCCACCCGCGTCGCGGAGTTTGCTGCGGATGTTGGCGATGTGCACGTCCACCACGTTGGAGGCGGCCGGCAGCTGCTCGCCCCACACGTTCAGTTCTATCTCCTGGCGGCTGTAAACACGGCCGGGCTGGCTGCTAAGGTAGGCGATCAGGTCGAACTCGCGGGGTGAGAGGCGTACCTCCGTGTCGCCCCACAGTATCTGGCGCCTGACGGCGTCGATGCTCAGGTCACCGACCTTGCGTGCAGCCTGACCGTTCCGCTTGCGAAGTTGCACGCCCACGCGCGCGATGAGTTCCTCGGCGTGGAACGGCTTGGCCAGGTAATCGTCAGCCCCGGCGTTGAGCATCTCGACTTTGATGCCGACGTCATCCGCGGCCGTGAGGATGATTATGGGCGTGTCACCCGTCTGCCTGATGCGCCGGGCGATCTCGGCGCCACTCAGGTCAGGCAGACCCAGGTCCAGTATCACCAGGTCCGGCGACTGTTCGCGCACGGCGGCCAGGCCCCGCATTCCGGTCTCGAACGCCTCGACCGCGAAACCAGCCTCGCTGAGCTCCAGCTGGAGCAGGTGGGAGATATCCAGGTCGTCCTCAACCACGATGATCTTCTTGCTGCGATTCTTGGTATCAGCCTCTGTCACCATCGACTCCTCACTGGCCGGGCAGCACCAGCTCCAGGCCGTGCTGCTGCTTGAGCCATTCCTTGAAGGAGGTGGTGCCTCCGCCGTCAAGCACGACCAGGTCCTGGCCGTCAGCCGCCACGCTTACGCGCAGCGACTGCAGTCCCTGGGGCGCATCGGCTGCCTCGCCCTGCGGCGGGTAGAACAGGAGCTGGACTGACATCCCTGCCGGCAGCGGTGCGTCGAACACCAGCCGGCCTTCCTCCACCACTCCGCGGGCGTAGATGGTCCGCAGGTCCTCAGCGACCACACTGACGGTGGTGCCGGGCACCGGCGCCGGCAGGCCAGCCAGCGCCTGACCGTACATGAAGAGCATGGTCAGGCCCATGCGGCCTCCCTCTGCCCTTTCCGTGACCCGAACATGGGTTCATGCTAGCAGCTGAACCCTTATCCACTTTGCCGGTTTTGCTTAACGATCCTTCATACACGAGCGGTGCGCAAGTGACCAACGTTACCGCCTTGCGGCATGCGCGTCTGGTATTCAGGGTTATGCTGCAACCTGATTCGGGGAAACCGGGCAGTATCTCAACAAGAGGACGGAACATGCACCACGCCGTGCCACATACCGGGTCCAGCCGGGCCCTGAAACCAGGACGACTGCTGAAGATCCTGGCCTTGCTGCTTTTCACGATCAGCGCCTGGGGTTCCGCCCAGAATTTTGACGGTGACAGGTTCGTGCAGCAGTGCCTGCGGCTCGAGGCGGGCGGCGATTACGTATCGGCACGTGAATCATGCCTTAACGCCCTGGAACTCGACCCGTCCGGGACCGACACGCTGCTGGCACTGGCGCGCCTGGAGATCCGGCTGGGCGAGCTGAGCAGCGCCGAGAACCGGTTGCTGCAGCTGCGCGCCCGGGTTGCCACCGCGGAGCCCGCCCTGCTGCTGGCCGAAGTTGCACTGGAACGTGATGACGCTCTGCTGGCCGAAAGTTACCTGCAAAGCGCGCAGCAGCAACTCGCCACCAACCCCAACGCCGAGCTTGCCGCCAGGCACAGCTGGCTGCTGGGACGCAGCCTGGAGGCGGCCGGCGAACTGCAGGAATCCCTGGGTCACTACCGCAGGGCAGCAGCCGGTCAGCCTCTGGAAGCCGAGTACTACATGACTGCCGCCCGCGTACTGCTTCGCATGGGACTGCCAGACGCCGCCGCCGAGGAGCTGCTGCAGTACCGCATCGCTTCAGGTGAACGCGGTGACGCCAACCTGCACTCGCTGCTGGGCCAGGCCCAGTGGGCCGCCGGCCGCCTGCAGGCCGCTGCCACCGAGTTCGAGACCGCCTACTCGCTGCGGGCTGGCCGCAACGCCGAGGCGCAGGCTGATGACCTGCGCAGCCTCACCGCCATCTATTACGGCATGGGGGACGTGCAGGGCGGCAACGCGGCACTGAGCGACGCGCTCGGCCAGGGCAACCTGGTGCGCCTGCTGGCGGGCAACAGCCTGATGTGGCTGCTGGTGCTGCTGCTCATAGCAGCCCTGCACCTGCTAAGTGAGAGCCGCATCCAGGAACACCGCACCATCGAGGCGGTGGAGGGTCCGCAGTTGTGGTCAGTGGCACAGGTGTACAGCGTGCTGGTGGTGTCCGCACTCATCGCACTGATAGCCGTGATCGCCTGGAGCGTGCTGGTGCTGGACAACTGGACCGCCGTCTTCACGCCTTTGCAGGCAGGTCAGGTCAAGGCGGTGTTCATCATCGTCTTCAGTGTCTGCGCCCTGACCGGCAGCTGGCTCGCAGTCAGGCGCCACGGCTGGCATGCCTCCAACGTGCTGCTGGGCCGCGGTGAGCATCTGCTGACCGGCCTGGTCATCGGCGCCGTGCTGGTGGGCGTCGCCATACTCTGGCAGCTGTTCATGCCCGCGGGCCTGCTCAAGGGAGCCTGGCAGTTCGAACTGAGCCGGGTCAGTGGACTCACGCTGGCAGCCATGGTGCTGGTCAGCTTCGCCGAACTGTTCTTCCGTTCCTTCGCCGTTCCGGCACTGGACAAACGCTACGGCAGCAACATCGCCATCGTGATCTCAGCCGGCCTCTACGCCCTGGTGCTGGGCACCCCGGTGCTGCTCAGCCTGGTGATCGGCCTGGTCCTGGGCGTGGCCTTCCTGCGCAGCCGCAGCGGGCTGCTGGTGCTGACGGCGCAGCTGGTGCTGCAGCTGGGTCTGGTGCTCCTGCACATGGCCTGGTCCGGCCTGACCGCCATCTTCGCGTAAGACGCCTTGATAATCCCGGTTGACAAGCCCATCGGGCCTACTTCCCATGACGTGGTGGCCGCTGGCCGCCGGCAGCTTGGCACCCGCAAGGTGGGCCATGCCGGCACCCTGGATCCGCTGGCCAGTGGCGTTCTGCTGCTCCTCACTGAAGAGCACACGCGCCTGAGCAACTTCCTGACCTCCAGCCACAAGTCGTACCTGGCCTGGGTGTCCTTCGGGGCCAGCACGCCCACCCTGGACGCCGAAGGACCGCTCGTTCCCGGCAGCGTCCCCGCCACCGGTGACCTCGCCGGGCTCCTGGAGGAGCAGTTCGGGCACTTCCTGGCACTGGGCGAGCAGGTTCCGCCCAGCTACTCGGCTGTCAAACGTGGCGGGGTCAAGGGTTACGAGGCAGCCCGCAAGGGCGCCGATCTGCAGCTGCCGGCCAGGCCGGCCGGTTACGTCAGCATCGAGCTGCTGGCCGTAGCGGACTCCCTGGCCGGACTTCCGGCCACTTTCGCCGCCTCTGCACCAGGGGTGTACGGGCCTGCCGCCGCGGGCCACAGCTTCACCCTGCCACCCGAACTCGCTCCCCTGCCGACCGCACTCATCCGGCTGACGGTCCGCGCCGGCACGTACGTTCGCGCC
>CAZBBU010000193.1:0-3862 GCA_964489965.1 uncultured bacterium | reverse complement strand
ATGATGGCCAGGAAGACCATCGTGAGGCCGTGCATGGTGAACAGCTGGTTGAAGATGTCCGGCGAGATGAGCTGCATCTCGGGCCGGGCCAGCTGCAGCCTGATCAGACCGGCTTCAAGGCTGCCGGCCAGCAGGAAGATGAAGCTGGTGACCAGGTAAAGGATGCCCAGCTTCTTGTGGTCAACGGTGGTGATCCAGTCCCAGAGCCCACCTTTGAAGTTGGGGCGCGGGAAGATGCCACTGCGCAAGGTTGTAGCTGCCATCAGTCGTTTCCTCCGAGGGCAAGCTGGCTGCTTGCAATGTCAGCCGTGGCGTTGCTGGTGCCGAGGCTCAGCAGGTAAGCGGCGATTGCCCGGCCCTCATTCTCGCGTTCGGGATCGTCGTCGGCCCACATGTCCGGCATGTAGTTGCCAGGCTTGACCGACTGGGGATCGATGATCCACTGGGTCAGGTTGTCGATGTTGTTCTCGAGAACTGCTGCGCCCACGGTGGTGCGCAGACCGAAGTTCGTCAGGTTGGGGTACTCAGTGTTGCCACCGACGTTGCCGGCGATGGTGTGGCAACCGACGCAGCCCTTCTGGAGGAACAGCTGGCTGCCCTGCTGAACCAGTGCGGCGTCCTCGCTGCTGAGCAGGCTGCTCTCAGCCAGTACGGGGTTGCTGGACACCAGCTCGGGTGCCTGCAGCGCCTGGAAGGTGGCTGCCCAGTTGTCAAAGTCTTCCCGGGTCTGCACGATCACGCGGAAGCGCATGTACGCGTGTGCGCCCAGGCACAGTTCTGCACAGTGACCCAGGTAGATGCCGGGTTCGTCTGCGGTGAGCCACAGCTGGTTGTCCTGACCGGGAATCAGGTCACGCTTGCCGCCCAGGCGTGGCGCCCAGAACGCATGCAGCACGTCAGCCGAGTCGAGGTTGAGCACCAGACGGCTGTCGACCGGGAAGTGCAGCTCATTCGCGGTGGTGATGCCGAGTTCCTGGTACTCGAACTTCCACCACCACTGGTAGCCGGTGACGTTCACGACCGTGTCCGTCTCCTGGATCTCGACATGAGCCTCGGTGTCAAATATCGCCCTGACCGTGGGTATGGCGATGATGATGACGATCACCACGGGGATGAAAGTCCAGATTGCCTCGATTGCCACACTGCCGTGGAACTGGGTCGGCAGTCCTTTGTCAGTCGGTCTGCTCCGGAAGCGGATCAGGGCGACTATGAGGGTACCGAAAACCAGGACCATTACCCCGACGCTCAACCAGAACGTATAGGTAAGCAAGTCCAGCTGGAGCTGGGCGACTTCACCTGCGGGCTGCAGGGTCGATCGCGGGCCGTCGAAGGCGCAGCCGGCCAGCAGCAGGATGACGCCTGCGGCAGGTCCCAGCCTACGAAGCCAACGAACTAATGACACATCTTCCTCCTAGAACGCGTACAGTCAAGGCTCTGCAAGCACTCTTCAGTGCCCAGCCCTGACTGATTACAAGTCACCAATGTAGCACGCCTCACGAGAGACTCACCCAGTTCTGGGCTGCGCCTGGGACACGGGAATCGCTCAGGTGGCAGCCCTGAAATGACGGTCCTGCATATAGCCGGCTGCCTCGGCCAGCTGTGCGGTACCGATCAGTGAGGTCCCGGCCAGGTCCGCGATGGTCCTGGACACGCGCAGGAGCCGGTCATAACCCCGGGCGCTGACGCCCAGTCCGGGCAGTGTCTCCTCCAGGAACTCCATGCCCTTCGCATCCAGGGCGCAGTGGCGGCGCAAGGCCTTGCCCGTCAGCAGGGCGTTCGTCGTGCCTTGCCTGCCCAGGGCGATCTTCCTGGCCCGCAACACGCGTTTCCGTACGACCCGGCTGGGCTCAGCCGGTTTCAGGCGCGGCAGCTCTGCTGCAGGCAGCAACGGCACCTCCACCTTCAGGTCGATCCTGTCGAGCAGCGGGCCGCTGAGCCGCCTGGCGTACGCCTGAAGCTGAGCGCGTGTGCACTTGCAGATCCTGCCGGGCACATCACGGTTGCCGCAGGGACATGTGTTTCCTGCCGACACCAGCTGGAAGCGGGCGGGCAGCACCTGGTTCACGTGCTGGCGCTGAAGGGTGATGCGGCCGCTCTCAAGTGGCTGGCGCAACAGGTCAAGCACATGCCGCGGGAACTCGGCCACCTCATCCAGGAACAGCACACCGTTGTGAGCCAGTGTGATCTCACCTGGTCGCCTGCCCCCGAGCAGCGCGCTCGCGCTGATGCTGTGATGCGGGGCCCGGAAGGGTGCCTCGCGCACAAGCCCGCCCGGCTGCTGACCGGCGGCGGAGCTGATCCGCGTCACCTCCAGTGCCTCCTCATCCGTCAACGGAGGCAGAAGGCCCGGCAGCCTGCTGGCGAGCATTGACTTGCCGGTGCCGGGCGGACCTGTAAGCAACAGGTTGTGCCCGCCACTGGCGGCAACCTCCAGTGCCCTGACGCCCTGCATCTGACCCCGCACGTCCGCCAGATCCAGGGAGTGCGGGGCCGGCCTGGCACTGCCGGCAGCACGCGGCAGCACCGGCCTGAAACTGCCCCTGAGATAGGCGACTGCCTCGACCAGACTGCGCAAGGGTACGTGTTCGATGCCTTCCAGCAGCGCAAGCTCCGCGTGGTTGGTCTCCGGGGCCAGGATGCGGCCCAGCCCCGCCTGACGGGCGAGAATGGCGAAACTCAATGCGCCACGCACAGGCCGCAGCTCACCGTTCAGAGCCAACTCACCGATCACCAGCGCGTCCCGGAGGCAACCGGCTGGCAGGGCCGACTGCGCCTGCAGCAGGGACAGGGCGATGGGCAGGTCCAGCGCCGGACCCTCCTTGCGCAGGTCGGCGGGCGCCAGGTTGACCACAGTGCGTCTCTGTGGCCAGGGCAGTCCGCTGTTGCGCACCGCTGCCTTCACCCGCTCCCGCGCTTCGCGCAGGGCGGCATCCGGCAGGCCGACCAGGTACAGCCCGGGCAGGCCGGGTGCCAGGTCAGTTTCCACCCTGACACTGTGTGCCTCGATGCCCACCAGCGTGCTGGAGTGAACGGCGGCGTACATGCCGTGCACCATAGTGCGGCGGGTCGTGGTTACCTGCCCGGGGCACGGCAGAAACCCGGGACAGCACGGCTGAATGCCGCGGGCTTCCTGACTTGCGGCCCAGATGCAGGTGTCACAACGGAAAGGCGCCAGTGGGTGTACCATGCGCTCGTAATACAAAACTGCAGCAGCACTCAGGCACCGTGGTGCAGGTGGCGGCTGACTATCAGGAGGAGTTCACTATGAAAACTGTCCGGTTCGTAATACCAGCACTGCTGGTGGCTGTCCTGGCTGCCTGCAGTGTGCCCATCTCTTCAGAGGACGTGGATCTGGACCTCGGCCTTGAGAGCCAGCGCATCGTGGTGAGGCGCTCCCCTGCAACCACTGATCTGACGCCCGCGCAGGCGATCATGTACAACTACGAGGGAACCATCTCGGTCACCGCCAACAAGGTCGAGGACAGGCTGACCATCAGGTCGCTCGAGATTCCGATTGATCTAGATGGCTCGGTTGTGGTTGATCCTGAAGGCGCCCTTGATGGCCAGTCGAGCTTCACGCTGCAGGACTTCACCATCTCCTTCGCGGTGAGTGACGGTGCCAGCAGCGTCGAGATCGGCACAATCGAACTTCCCGTCTCCGTGACCATTGCACCGGGAGAAGGTGCCAACTGGACTCTCACGGCCAGCGACACGTACACCCTCTTTGTCCTGGCCACCGCCATGAACCAGGTGAATGACATCATCACCGGCGATACCAGCGAGACATTCACCTTCACCGCCACGATCGGCTTCAAGGCCGACCTCCCCGATGAACTCCAGTCGCTCTCGTTCACGATCGAGG
>CAZBBU010000192.1:0-3928 GCA_964489965.1 uncultured bacterium | reverse complement strand
AACCGCGCCGTCATCTACTCGACCCACGTGATGAGTGAGGTCGAGGAGCTCTGTGACCGCATCGCCATCATCAACCACGGCAAGCTGATCGCCGAAGGCACGGTAGGCGAGTTGGCCCAGCGCACTGGAGCTGACAACCTTGAGGGTGCGTTCTTCCGCCTGGTGCAGGCAGGAGTGAGCGCCTGATGCGGCTTGACACCATCTGGCACCTGGCCAGGAAAGAGATCCTCTCCACCTTCCGTGACCGTCGCGCGCTGGTTTCGAACATCGCCATCCCGCTGGTGCTGATGCCGGTGATGATGCTGGGCATGCCGCTGCTGCTGGGTGGCATCTTCGAGAGCGAGACCGTGAACGTGACCCCGGTGGCTGTGGAGGGCGCGGGCAACCTTCCCGGCGGCCTGCGTGACCTCATGGAGGCCAGCCTGCTGGAGATCCACGAGGTGGGTAACGCGGAAGCCGCGGTTCGTGACGGCGACTACGACACCGGCATGACAGTGCCCGAAGGCTTTGCCGCCGACCTCGAGAGCGGCGCCGGCGTGTCCCTCACGCTCCACTCGCTGCTGAGCAACATGCAGAGTGACCTGGCCACCTCTAAACTAAGCCTGGTGCTGGGCGTGTACGGCGACCAGCTGGTGGAGGCCAGGCTTGCCGATGCGGGACTGGACCCGGCGGTGCTGGAGCCCATCCGGGTGGTCACGCAGGACGCCAGCAGCGAACAGGCGCGTTCCAGCGGCATGCTCGGCTGGATGATCCCCTTCTTCATCGCACTGTGGGGCCTGATCGGCGGCCAGATGACCGCGGTGGACGCCACGGCCGGTGAGAAGGAACGCGGCACCATGGAGTCGCTGCTGGTGAGCCCGGTCAGCCGCTTCGAGGTCGTGATCGGCAAGTGGCTTGCCACGCTGCTGTTCGGGTTGATGGCCACGGGCGCCGCGATCGCGGGTTACCTGCTGGGCACCGTTCTGGCTGACAACTTCATGTCCGCAAGCACGGCAGACGGCGAGGCCTTCATGCAGATCATGGGCGGCAGCCTCAGCCTGAACCTGGGTGGCGTGCTGGAACTGCTGGTCAGCGCCGTGCTGCTCACCGGCTTCATCGCCGCGCTGCTGATCTTCGTGGCCACCTTCGCCCGTTCATTCAAGGAAGCACAGAGCTACCTGGGGCCGCTGTCATTCGTGATGGTAATCCCGGCCGTGGCGATGCAGTTCCGCGACTTCTTCGACCTGGGCTTCGCCCAGTACGTGATCCCGATCCTGAACGCGATCATCGTCATGTATGACACCGTCCGTGGCGCCACCGATCCGATAGGCCTGGTGGTCACCTGGGTGTCACTCGTGGTCTTCACCGTGGTACTGCTCCTGCTGTCCCACCGCAGCTTCAGGCGTGAGGACGTGATCTTCAGGACCTGAGGCTCTGTGCGACCTCAGCTGAAGCTGCCAGGCTGCCCGGGTTCAATCCTGCCCGGGCAGCCTGCCGTAGATCATGGCGAGTTCGCGCAGCACGGGTGCCGCCCAGCCGCCCAGATCGTCCCAGCTGAAGCGCCAGCTCCAGTTGCCGGCCGCCTGGCCCGGGGTGTTCATCCTGCCGCTTGAGTCCAGGCCCAGCACGTCCTGCAACGGCACCAGCGCCAGCTCCGCGACCGAGGCGAACGCCGCCCGCAGCAGCATCCAGGGAACCTGTTCGTCGTTCACGCCCAGGTAGCGGCGCACGCGGTCCCGTTCGTCTTCCGGTGCGCTCCGGTACCAGCCTGCGGTGGTGTCATTGTCATGCGTGCCGGTGTAAACGACACAGCCGGGCACGTGGTTATGCGGGAGGTAAGGATCACGCGGGTTGCCACCGAAGGCGAACTGCAGAACGCGCATGCCGGGGAAGCCGTTGGCGTCGCGCAGCGCCTCCACCTCGGGCGTGATGATGCCCAGGTCCTCAGCCACAACTGGCAGTTCACCGAGTCTCTCGGCCAGCGCGGTGAACAGCTGCTGGCCCGGTCCCGGCTTCCACTGGCCGTTGACGGCGGTCGGTTCGGACGCAGGGATGCTGTAGTAGGCCTCGAAACCCCGGAAGTGGTCGATGCGCAGCCGGTCGAAGAGCTGCAGGTTGCGGGCCACGCGGGCCGCCCACCAGTCGAAGCCCGCTTCCCGATGTCGTTCCCACAGGTAGAGCGGGTTGCCCCAGCGCTGACCCGTGGCGCTGAAGTAATCGGGTGGCACGCCGGCGACGTTGTTCGGGCTGCCATCCGGCGCAAGGTCAAACAGCTCCTGGTTCGCCCAGGTGTCAGCCGAATCGAGCGCCACGAAGATCGGCAGGTCACCCAGGATGCTGATGTCCCGTTCCGCAGCGTAGCTGCGCAGGGCACTCCACTGGCTGAAGAACCACCACTGGCGGACGCGCAGTTGCTGCAGCCGCTCGCTGTTCCGTTCCCGGGCCGCCTGCAGGGCCGCCTCCTCACGGGAACGTTCTGCCTCCGGCCAGTCCAGCCAGATTCCGCCGCCATGCTCGTCCTTCAGAGCCATGAACAGCACATAGTCCTCAAGCCAGCCCGCCTCGGCCCGGCAGAAGTCAGTGAACCCGGCCGGCACCCCGGCGGCCAACAGGCGGCTGCTGGCGAGGTCCAGCAGACGGTTGCGGATGGGAATCATGGCGCCGTAATCGATGCGTTCCTGACCCAGGGCCCTGAGCGGCGCCAGTTCGGCCTCCTGCAGCCAGCCATCCTGCACCAGCTCACTCAGGCTGATCAGCAGCGGGTTGCCGGCGAAGGAACTGAACGACTGGTAAGGGCTGTCACCGTAACCGGTGGGCCCCAGCGGCAGCACCTGCCAGACACGCTGACCGGCGGCACTCAGGAAGTCCAGCCAGCGGTAGGCTTCCCTGCCGAGCTCGCCGCTGCCCAGTTCACCGGGCAGAGAGGTCGGGTGCAGCAGCAGGCCGGCCCGCCGGCTGTCACCGGAAACGAAGTTGCTCCTGCCGTCAGCTTCAGGCATGCCGGCTCACTTCTCGAAGGGTGAACCCAGCGCCTTCGGCGCGGCGGACTTGCCGATGAAGCCGGCCAGGACCAGCAGCGTCAGTATGTAAGGCATGGCCTGCACCACGGTGGGTGGCAGGAGCGAGCCGCCACCAAGCGCGTTGGCCGCCGCCTGGAAAGTACCGAACAGCAACGTTGCGCCCAGCACGCCGAACGGGTGCCACTTGCCGAAGATCAGCGCCGCCAGTGCGATGAAGCCGCGGCCGCCGGACATGCCGCCCACGAAGTTGCCGGTGGTGCCGATCGACAGGTAGGCGCCCGCGAGCCCGGCCAGCACACCGGACAGGATCACCGCCGTGTAGCGCAGGCGGATCACCTTGATGCCCACACTGTCAGCAGCCTCGGGATGCTCACCGACGCTGCGCAGGCGCAGGCCGAAGGGCGTGCGGAACAGAAGCCACCAGCACAGCGGCACCAGCACGATGGCAATGTAGACGATCGGGCTCAGTGAGAACGGCCCCACAGTCCAGAGCGGCAATCTGTTCTGTACGTGCTCACTGGTGGTCGAGTTCTGGTAGATGCCCTGCAGGATGATGGCGGGCACACCGATGGCCATGAGGTTGATGGCGGTGCCGGAGATAATCTGGTCCGCCTTGTACCTGATAGACACCACCGCGTGGATGGCCGCCACCAGCGAGCCGACCACCATCGCCGCCAGCAGCCCGATCCAGGGCAGCCAGGGCAGCTTGGCTCCGCGGTTGGCCTCCAGGATGGGTGCCTCTATCATCTGCGGCACCACGGCTGCCGCCAGGGCGCCGAAGAGGATGATCCCCTCGAGCGCGATGTTGACGATGCCCGCGCGCTCCGAGAACATGCCACCCAGTCCTGCCAGCAGCAGGGGCGTGGTGGCCCTGAGTGCAGAGGCCACCAGGGTCAGCAGCAGCAACGAGTCCAGTACAGGTCCACCTT
>CAZBBU010000191.1:0-3931 GCA_964489965.1 uncultured bacterium | reverse complement strand
CCTTCACTGAGAGCCTGCCTGAACTGGTCCGGGTCTCCGTCCAGGACCGTGTCCGCTGGATCACGCCCCTCCGGCAGCCTGACCGCACGAACCAGGAAGCTCCGGCCGATGCTCCTGTCCAGTCCGGCCATGGTGGCGCGCTGACCGGCGGCATCGCCGTCAAACGCCAGGTAGAGGGTGGTCACGTCCTGCCGGGCCAGCAGGTCGGCGTGCTCTGTCGTGAGTGCCGTACCGAGCGCGGCCACGGCATTGCCCATGCCCACCTGATGCAGGGCGATGACGTCCATGTAGCCTTCGACCACGATGGCGCTGCCCAGTTCACGCATGGGCTGGCGGGCCAGGTCCAGGCCGTAGAGCAGCTGGCCCTTGTGGAACACTTTCGTCTCAGGCACGTTCAGGTACTTCGGCTCGCCTTCACGCAGAATCCTGCCGGCGAAGCCGGCGGTGCGCCCCAGCGCGTCCCGGATCGGAAACATGACCCTGTCCCGGAACCTGTCGTAAACGCTGCCGCGGTCACTCTCTACGGCCAGGCCGGCCGCCAGCAGCTCCTCGCGATCCACTCCGGCGCGGGCGGCGAAGCGCAGCAGTCCGTCCCAGCCCTCGGGAGCGTAGCCCAGGCCGAACCGGTCGATCGATGCCTGCGTGAGCCGGCGGCCCAGCAGGTAGTCCAGGGCGGGCCCACTGAGATTCGACCTGAAGTACTCGGCCGCAACGTCGTTGACGCGGTAGAGGTCGGCACGCCCGCCTTGGCCGGGCGCCTGGGCCTCCACTTCTACGCCCACGCGGCTGCCGAGCCTGCGCAGCGCGTCAAAGAAACCCAGCCCCTGGGTCTTCATGACGAAGTCGAACACGTCACCCTTGGCCTGACAGCCGAAGCAGTAGTAGAAACCGCGGTCACGATTGACGTGGAACGACGGTGTCTTCTCGTTGTGGAACGGGCATAGGCCCTTGAGCCGGCTGCCGCCGGCAGACGTCAGGGCCACCGTCTCCCCGATGATCTCGGCGATGTCAACCAGTTCGCGTATGCGCTCCTTGACTTCCCCGGTCTGGCTCACAGTGCCGGAAATGATACCGCCAAGCGGGCCGCTGATTGGTTCAGTTGGACTTGAAAAGCGGCAGGTGACCCAGCGAGATCACGTCATCGCGTTCCGTGCCTTCAGTGAACACCACCAGGGTCGCCACGACCTCGCCACCGACCTCATGCAGAAGCTCCACCAGCCCGTTCAGGGTGCTGCCCGTTGAGACCACATCGTCCACGATAGCCACGCGGCGCCCATCTATACGCGGGCGGTCGGCGCCGTCCAGAACCAGGTCCTGGGGTTTGCCTGTGGTGATGGACACGACACTGCGCGAGATGGAATCAACCATGTACGGCTTCGCCGTCTTGCGCACCACCACATACGGGATGCCCGTGAGCCTGCTCATGGCGTGCGCCAGCGGCACCGCCTTGACCTCCGGCGTCACGAACGCCTCGATGCCTTCAGGCATGCGTGCCACCAGTTCAGCCGCTGCTGCCTCGGTGAGCTCCGTGTCACCGAGCAGGTTCAGCAGTGCCAGTGAGACCCCACCCACATCGACCAGCTGCAGATCGCGCGATACGTTGCCAATCGTCACAGTGTGACTGTTCATCAGTTCCATACAACCTTCCTGCCGTGTTGCCTCTACTTGCGCAATCACAATACACTTGCGCACATCCCGGATGCACCCATGTCAAGGGTAGACTCTCTGGAATGAGACGCTGGCTCAGGGATCTCCTGCCCCATTTCGGACCGGTCTGGAAGCTGTCACTGCCGGTGATCCTGGCCAACAGCCTGCAGTCACTGACGAACGTCACCAACATCTTCTTCGCCGGGCGGCTCGGGCCGGTGGAGATCGCTGCCATCGGCATGTCCAACAGCGTCAACATGTTGCTGCTGGTCGCGTTCATGTCCATCACCGCGGCTTCCATGGCACTGGCTGCCCAGGCCAAGGGGGCGAGGGACGAGGAGGCGCTCAGCACCGTTGCCCATCAGTCCATCTCACTGGGCGTGATCATGTGGCTGGTTCTGGGCAGTCTTGGCATGCTGTTCGCCCAGCCGATCCTGGGCTTCCTCAACAGTGGTGGCGATCCCGCCGCCGTTGAGATGGGGACCGTCTACCTGCAGGTCATGTTCGCAGGCATCATCTTCATGGTGCTGAACCTGACCATAAGCTCCCTGATGCAGGGCGCCGGAGACACGGTGACGCCACTGTGGATAGCCGTGTTCATGAACGTCATCAACGTGTTCCTGAACTACGCTCTCATGTTCGGCCTCGGCCCCATCCCGGCGCTGGGCGTGACCGGCGCCGCCATCGGCACCGTCCTGAGCCGCGCCATCGCCGCCGGAATCGGCATCTGGGTCATGTACTCCGGCCGCAACATCGTGAAACTTGGCGGCGCCAGTTACCGGCCCAACCTGCAGGCATTCCGCGAGATCCTGGCGATAGGCATCCCCTCCGGCCTGCAGGGAATCGTTCGCAACACCTCGCAGTTGCTGGTGATCCGCATAGTGACGGCCACCGCCGCTGGCACCCAGGGTGCCAGCGCCCTGGCGGTGGGCCTGCAGGTCGAATCACTGGCGTTCATGCCCGGCCTGGCCATCAGCATCGCCGCCACCAGCGTGGTAGGACAGGCACTCGGTGCCTGGCAGAAGGACGACGCCCGGCACAGGGGCAACGCCGCGATAGTACTTGGGGTGGTCGTGATGAGCGTGATCGCCGTTCCCCTGGTCATCTGGGCGCCGCAGGTGATGCGGCTGTTCGACCCGACGGCCAACGAGGTGCTGCTGAATGCCGGTACCAGCTACATACGGATCAACGGCGTCGTGCTGCCCTTCCTCGCGTACGCCATGATCGGCAACGGCGCACTGCGGGGTGCCGGTGACACCACGCCCGGCATGTGGGGCGCCATACTGAGCCGCTGGATCATCGTGGTGCCGGTCTCCTGGCTGCTGGCCCTGCAGCTTGGAATGGGTGTCGACGGCGTATGGTGGGCACTCGCAGCCGGCACAGTGTTCCAGGCCGTGTTCGTGCTCTGGAACTGGCAGTCCAGCCGCTGGCTGCGGATCAGCCTTGAGAAGAGCCGACTCTTCCGCCTGCACCTGTCACGCATCCCGCTGGAGCGCGCCCACCACTTCCTGGATAACTTCAAGACGCCGCTCATGGCAGCCGGAGCCAGCGAGAAGGTCACCGGCGAAGGTGCCACCTACCGCACCAGTACAGGTTCCGTGTACATGACCGTGGAGTCCTCCGACTACTGCATCTCCGACCCTTCCGGGGTGCTGGGCCGGCCCGACCAGGACGGCGCGCCAGCGACCGGGAGCAGCGAGGCTGCGTGATAGGCTCTGCGACGTGGAAGACGCGACGCTCAGGCCCAGCCGGCTGTCCGAATACGTGGGCCAGCCACGGCTCAAGGAGAAGTTCGGGGTTTACCTGGAGGCGGCCCGCAACCGGAACGAGGCGCTCGATCACGTACTGCTCTACGGCCCGCCTGGCCTGGGCAAGACGACACTCGCGCACATAATCGCCGCTGAGCTCGGTGTGGGCATCCGCGTCACCAGCGGACCGGCCATCGAGAAACCCGGTGACCTGGCGGCCATCCTCACCAATGCACTCGAGGATGGTGACGTTCTGTTCATAGACGAGATACACCGCCTTGGCCGCGTGGCTGAAGAACACCTCTACCCGGCAATGGAAGACTTCAAGATCGACATCGTGCTGGGCCAGGGTCCCGCAGCGCGCACCATCAGGCTGGACCTGCCGCGCTTCACGCTGGTTGGTGCCACCACCCGGCCGGGTCTGATCACCGGCCCGATGCGCAGCCGCTTCGGCATAATCGAACACCTCGAGTACTACAGCCCGGAGGAGCTGGCCGACGGTGTTCTGCGGGACGCCTCACTGCTCGGTTTCTCAC
>CAZBBU010000190.1:0-3974 GCA_964489965.1 uncultured bacterium | reverse complement strand
CGACCCTACGGTGTTCCCCGAACACCTCGAAATGGGCCTCGAACCCTGGCAGCCGAAGAAGCTCTACCTGCCCTCCGGCACCGGCGGCGCCCGCGCCGACGACCCGCCCTCACTGGAAACCACTCTGACGCTCTCCACCGGTGACTACAACCAGATCTTCGGTGCTACCTACGAGCAGCTGGGCCAGCAGTCCCGCGCCTATCACCGCAGCCAGGACATGGGTTCGTGGCGCGCCGAGGGACCCGGCCAATCCAGCCTGCACCTGCGTGAGTCGTTCGTGACCACCGCCGAAACCGACGACGCCCTGTTCGCCGGCCTGCCGTTCACCGTGGCCGACCTGGCCGACGGCGTTGCAGACGAGACCCTGGCCGGACAACTCCGCTCCATCCAGGCTGACATCGACGCCGCCTTCGCCGCCTACCCTGACTTTGCCGCGGTTCACGAAGCTGTGGCCTCGGCCCTGGTGACCGTGCGCGAAGCACGCGAGACCCTTGCCGGCCTCACCGATATGGACGAAGCCGTCAGCTCGGACCTCGACTTCCGCCTGTCCAAGAAGGAAGCGGAACTCCAGTACGCCAGCCAGGCCGCTCTCTCGCTTGTCACCCGTGTGATCGCTGCCACCCCGGAGCTCATCCGTGGAGGCACCACCGAAGTGACCGTTACCGCCTACCTCGGTGGCAACACGGACGTCAGCAACATCGAGCTCAGCGTCGTGGCCCCCGAAGGCTGGACCGTTGAGCCCGTCGAAGGCGACGAGCCAGGCACCACCCTCACCAACGGCGAGACCGTCCAGGCCACCTTCAACGTGACCGCGCCCGAAGATGCGCCCTACTACAACCCCTACCGCCGCAACGTTCACCCCTTCATCGCCAACGGCGACGTGTACGGAGTGGTGAGCTACGAAGCCGGTGGCGTGCCCTTCGAAGTGACCGTGGACTCCGACGAGATCATCGGCGTGCTGCCCGACGTCTCGCTGCGCGTGACGCCCGACAGCCTGGTACTCAACACACTCAGTGACACCGAATCACTGACCGTCAGTGTGGCCGCAACCAGCTACAGCACCGAAGCCGGCAGCACCACCATCTCCCTCGATGCACCCGACGGCTGGATCGTTGAGCCCGAAGCCGCCGAAGTCAGCTTCGAGAACAAGGGCGATGCCCGCGGCGTAACCTTCAGCCTGACTCCGCCCGAAGGCCTGCCTGAAGGCAGTTACGACTTCAGCGTCAGCGCCGAAGGCGACCTGAACAGCACCGACTACATCCGCGTGATCGAGTACCAGCACATCGGCAAGACTTACCTGGTCACCCCGGCAGTCGCCAACCTCAAGTCTCTGGAAGTGGCCTTCGACGACAGCATCAGCGTCGGCTACGTCGATGGCGGCAGCGACCTGGTCTACGAAGGCCTGCGCCGCATCGGCATGGACGTCACCCTCCTCACCGAGGACGACTTGACCACCGGCGACCTGAATAACTTCGACACCATCATCGTGGGCATCTATGCCTACCGCACCCGTCCCGACCTCATGGCCGCCAACCAGCGCCTGATGGACTGGGTCGAGGCCGGCGGTAACCTCATCGTCACCTACCACCGTCCGGCGGACGCCTGGGATCCCAACAACGTGCCCCCGGCATACCTCAACCTCGGTCGCGTCAGCATCCTCAGCCGCGTGACCGCAGCCGATGCACCTGTCGAGTTCCTGGAACCCGAGCATCCCATCATGACCACTCCGAACCAGCTGTCCGAAGCCGACTTCAGCGACTGGATCAAGGAGCGTGGCCTCTACTTCGCCAACGAGTGGGATGACGCCTACACACCGCTCTTCAGCATCACGGACACCCAGTGGCCCGACACCGCTGAGGAAACTCCGTTCCTTGGCTCCATGCTGACCATGGACTACGGTTCCGGTCGCTACACCTACACCAGCCTGGTGCTGCACACCCAGATCGACAACAACGTCCCTGGCGCGTACCGCATCTTCGCCAACCTCGCCACGCCCCGCTGGGCTGCCGAGTAAACCCAACTGCTGAACTTCGCTGCCCGCAGTACCAGTCTGCGGGCAGCGGCCTCCACCCATGAGACGGATGTTCGCCACCCTGCTGCTTCTGACGCTCCCAGCCACCGGCCTGGCGCGCAACCCAGCCCAGGTGGAACTTCGTGACGCAGAACAGCAGACCATCACGCTGGCCGAGATCACAGCACAGCAGGAACTCACCCTCCTGAACTTCTGGGCCACCTGGTGCGCCCCCTGCCGCACCGAACTGCCGCTGCTGCTGGAAGCAGAACTCGGAGCGGACATGGCACTCTTCGCCGTCAACCTCGCCGAAAGCCCCGAAAGTGTCAACAAGTATCTTGCAAGCAACAATCTGAACGACCTGCCGGTCCTCTATATATCCGGCCGCAACTCCGCACTCCTGCCCATCCCCGGCCTGCCTTCCTCACTCCTCATCGGACGGTCGGGAAAGATCCTGACCACCCACTACGGCGCCTTCACCGCCGAATCCCTGGCCAGCTTCCTGGCAGAATGGAGCCCCAAACCGTGACCCGATTCATTGGAATAATCATGCTGGCACTCCTCGCCGGCTTCACAACGGCCACCACCCAGCTTGAGTTCGGCACGTTCAGCGCCAACGTAGTCCGGGGCGGCGTCGAGTTCAGCCCCAACCTGGAAGAGCTGAACGGCCAGGAAGTCGTAATGGTCGGTTACATGGCCCCACCACTCAAACCACGCGTCAGCTGGTTCGCACTGACCCGCGAACCGATGGCCACCTGCCCGTACTGCAGCGAGGCTGCAGACTGGCCGGCCGACGTCGTCTTCGCCAGAATGCCGTCAGGCCGCAATACCAACTCGGAGAACCACCTCACACTGCTGCGCGTAACCGGCCAGCTTGAGATCGGCATCGACAGCAATGTGGAAGAGGGCCTGAGCCTCATCCGTCTGATCGACGTGACTGTCGAGAGGGTCAGATAGGCTTGAGCTTCCTGCAGGTCAGCGGGCTGAAGGTAGAGTTCCGACGCGACCGAATAACCCTGGATTACCCGGACTTCACGGTCGAAACGGGCGGTCAGGTGGCCCTGACCGGACCATCCGGCTCCGGCAAGAGCACGCTGCTGCATGCCATAGCCGGGCTGCTGGTGCCGGCACAGGGCAGCATCAAGGTTGGTGATGTCGAGGTGAACAGACTCGGCGAAAGGCAGCGCGATCGCTTCCGCGCCCAGTCGATCGGCTACCTGTTCCAGGACTTCTACCTGACACCGGATTACACGGCGCGTGAGAACGTGATTCTGGGCCTGGGCCTGGCCGGAGTGCCGGCCAGTGAACGGAACGCCCGGGCGCAGGAGGTGCTGGCAGCCGTTGACATCGATGCCAGCGCCAGGCGCCACATCCGCCGCATGTCCACCGGGGAACGCCAGCGCGTGGCACTGGCCCGGGCAGTCGCCCACAAGCCGAAGCTGCTGCTGGCTGACGAACCGACGGCGCACCTGGACCGCAGCCGCGCCGCGAGTGCCCTGCAGTTGCTGCGCGACACCGCCGAGTCGCTCGGTATCAGCCTGCTGGTCGTGACACATGACCCGCTCGTAATGGACGCGCTGCCGCGCGGAATCGAGCTGAGAAGATGACGCTATGGGTCGCACTGAGGAACCTGCGGGCCCGCTGGGCCGGCACCCTGCTCACCGTGCTGGCCGTGGCACTGGCCGGCACCCTCGCACTTGTCGTGCCCATGCTGCTTGACCAGCTCGAACGGGGCGCAGCCGATTCCGCCCAGGTATTCGACCTGCTCATCACCGCCCCCGGCAGTGACGTCCAGGCAGTCACCTCCAGCGTGTTCCTGATGGAACCGCCGCTCGGCAACGTGCCCTACGGCGTGTATGAAGATCTCCGGAGCGACGAACGCACTCTCAGGGTAGTTCCGATCGGCCTGGGTGACGGTCTGCGAAGCCATCCGGTGGTGGGCACCAACGAGCAGTTCTTCGAG
>CAZBBU010000189.1:0-3983 GCA_964489965.1 uncultured bacterium | reverse complement strand
GCCCTGCTGTTCCGCAGCGGCCCTGGCGGCTTCAAAATCCGCCGGGTTGACCAGAACCTTCTTCACATCTCAGGCGGGCAGCCCACTGCCGGCAACTGCTTCGGCGAGCAGCTTGCCAAGCCGGTCGGCCCAGTCACTCTGCTTCACCACGTTGTCCAGCTCGGCACGTGCCGCATCGAACACGGACTGTACGCCGGCGTGCTGGGCCTTCAGGCGAATCGAGGCTGCTTCAAGCTGCGCGGCACTGCGGGCACGGACAAGCGCTGCCTCATACAGGCTCTGGGCGCTGCGTTCACGACCGGCAGTGAAAGCCTCGGCTTCCGCCTGCGCAGCAGCTTCGAGCTCTGAGGCGCGTGCTTGCGCCTCAGAGCTAATGGCTGCGATTTCCGCGCTCGCCTCTTTGTCGAGCAGGGCAGCCAGATCCGACATCGTCAGCCGATCTGGTTGTTCAGGAAGAAGGCGATGACGAAGGCGAAGATGATCAGGGTCTCGGGAATCACGAGGTAGATCAGGATCTGACCGAAGGCCTCGGGCTTCTCAGCCAGGGTGCCCGCACCCGCGGAGCCGATGGCGGCCTGTGCGATGGCCACGGCGATGGCGCCGATGCCGATTGCAAGTGCAGCTGCCAGGGCGATCATGCCGTCACCGATGCTGGCGCCAGCCTGGGCGACAGTCTCAGCTTCCTGGGCCAGGCCCATGCCGAGCAGAGCGATGAGGGTGACGAAACCGAAAATCTTGCCGAACTTCTTCATGCTTTTCCTCCAGAGAGACGGAATGGCTTGTACGGACGACCCGTGTTGTCGTAGAAGCCGAACTTCGTAAAGAATTCCACGTACTGCAGACGCAAGGGCTGCAGTGTATGGCCAATGATGGTGAGTGCGATCGCGACCAGGTGGACGGAGAGCGCAACTATGATGCCGAGCAGCGGGCCAAGCACCGGTACCGGAAGGACGTTCGCGACTGCGAAGCCCAGATCGGTGGACAGGTTGGCGACAAGCGCGGCGGACAGGCCGACTGCGAACAGTCGGAGGTAGCTGAGGATGTGACCGGAGTTGGAGATCAGCTCAACGGTCATCAGTACGACCCGGGAAAGGATCACGCACACGATGAATATGAGCAGACCGATGCCGCAGGCGACAAGGATGGGTGTGGTGAGCATGTTGCTCATGAAGGCCCAGGCGAAAAGCACCAGCGCGAGAAGGCCGGCGGCCATGCCGATGCCTTCGAACAGGTGAGCGCTGTCCTTGTGCTTCCAGCCCTGGATGGCGCGGATCACCCAGCCGCCCACGACCTGCAGCACGCCGAAGGCGAGGCACAGGATCAGAACGGGCTGGAATTCCTCGACACGGAACAGGGCGATCGGGATGATGCCGTGATCGCCATGGCTGGGCGGATAGAAGAGCGGGTTGCCGGCGGGCCAGCGTTCCAGGAAGTTACCCAGGAACTCGCCGTAGATGAAGCCCCAGATGATGCTCCACACGGCACACCAGATGGTGATGACACCGATCTTGGGCAGCGAGCCGGAATCAAGGGTGATGCCTAATGGCCCCAGCGAGAGGCTCTTGCCCGAAAGCCCGCGGTTGCGGAGCCACAGGCCGAGCAGCAGGAACAGAAGGCCGAAGCCCATGTCACCCACCACGATTCCGAAGTAGAGCGGGAAGAACACCGCCACCGTCCAGGTGGGATCGAAGGCCCCGTAGGCCGGCGGTGCGAAGAGTGACAGGAGCAGTTCGAACGGCCGGGCCCACGGCTTGTTCTCAAGCTTGGTGGGTACCGACTTGTCGTGATGCGCATCAGCCTCACGGGTCTCCAGCACCAGGTCATCCTTGAACTGCCGTTTCAGGGCTTCCGTGACGTTGCGGGTGTTGGCCGACGGTACCCAGCCGCGCAGGGCGAAGCTGTATTCACCCTCGGCCAGGTTGGCCAGTGCCTCATAACGGGCTGCCTGGTTGCTGGCCTGCTGGTGCAGCTGACGCAGCCTGGCTGCGTGGCTGTCAGCCAGCCGCGCAAGTTCTTCGTCCACGGCCTTGAGCCGGCGCGGCAGTGCCTGTGACCGCTCTTCCATGACGTGAACGGCTTTGGAGGTGCCGTGCTCGCGGTAGCGGAGCGGCAGTTCCAGCGGTGCCAGGCCGGTCCGGCCGATGGCGCTGCGCAGCTTCTGCCTGTCCTCCTTCATCGTGGCGATGACGATGATCAGGTCACGGCCGTATTCGCGTGTGGCCAGCTCGAAGCGGCCTTCAAGTGCCTCGTCAAGTGCGGCGCGTACTTCAGGAAGGTCACGTTCGGTGGCGATCACCGCGGTGCCTTCCAGGTAAGAACTGGCTTCGAGCCGTCCGAGCGTCGGGGCCACCAGCCTGTACACAGGCAGGTAGGTCTGGATCAGGTCCAGTTCATCACGCGCGTCTGCGCGTTCCGCCACCAGGGCGTCGACGCTGCTGCCAACCCCCTGAAGCCACGACTCCATGTCACGGCTGCCGCTGAATGGCTCTGCCCTCCCAGGCTGCTTGCCGGAGCCGTGCGGCTCAAGCACTGTGAGCAGCGATTCGCTGCGCGCCTGGAGTTCATGCCATCTGTCGGCTTCCGCCCGGTCCTCACCCTCAAGTTTCACGCGCTGCAGGCCAGCCCCACCCGAGTAATCAAGCGGGTCAACCTGCACGACTCCGAGGTTCTGCAATGCCTGCAGCACCTCGCCAGCCACGCTGCGCCGGCCCACCACGGTGAGTTGGTCCATGTTCGCAATCACGACAGGATGCGCTCCAACACCAGCTTGAGTGCCTCGGCCTTGGCCGTCTCGGCCTTGGTCATCGTGGCTTCGGCGTCAGCCCTGGCCGCCGCCACGACTTCCTCGCGGATAGTCACAGCCTGCGCCTCGGCGTCCTTGCGGAGTTGCGCTGCCCTGGCTTCGGCATCTGCCCTGGCCTTCTGGATCAGGGCTTCGGCATCAGACCTGGCCTTTTCCAGCAGGCTCGCCGCCTGGGTCCTTGCTTCCTCCACCTTGGCCGCCAGGGACTGCTCTCGGTCAACGAGGTTCTGCAACAACTGTTCGCCTTGAGCTTCCAACCGACCCTCCTTCCACCCACACCGATGCCTGGCCAGCCGTCAAGGGCCATACCTGGTCAGTCGGCAACCGGGATGCACAAAAAACAACGCGCAGGATAAGCGTGACCGCTCGCGCGCGTACCAAGTAAGGAGCATAGCAGTGCATATGGGGGGTGTCAACGAGGGCAAATGTCCCTGGACTTGCCCGGAAATGCCTGCCTCATCGCCTCTGGCTCCTGAAGCGCCGTTCCGCGTCACGCGCCGTCAGAAGCGAACTGATCTCGTCGATCTCACGGTGATAGCGCGCAAGTTCGTCCGCGCCGGCTTCACCCTCGGCGATCAGGCGCCCCAGTTCCTTCATGCGCTCCTCAAGCTGGCGACGGCGCTCCGAACCCGTGGCGCCCAGCACCAGCTCCCGCAGGCGTGAAAGCGCCTTCTCGATCTGCAGGTCCAGGTCAGCCCGCGGACCGTTGCCGTCATCAGCCTCGAGCAGGCGTTCGAACACGAGTGCGCCATCCTCGCGTTCCCGGTAGATGTCGAGCAGGCGCGCGTGATTGCCGGGATCCTCTGCCGCCAGTTCCAGGAACTCACGCAGTGCAGAATCACGCATCTCGGGCAGCCCGCCGGACAGGCGTGCCAAACGGTGTTTCAGCCCCTGCGGGTCCTGCAGCAGCATGGCGATTATCTCCAGCTCCAGCCGGCGGTAGAGGTCAGGAGCGCGCGCCAGTCCCCGCGCCTGCACGGCATCGACCCGGCCAGTGCCCCGCGCCTCTATCATCGCCGCCAGTGCCGTCTCGTTCAGGTCCAGCTCTGACACCACCAGACGCCGGAGTTCGGCAGCAACCGGATCAACCACCGCCCTGGGCCGCATCGCCGGCAACAGTTCATTCAGGATGGACTGCCTCCCGCGTGCAGAGCCGGCGTCAAACCTGGCCAGAGTCGAG
>CAZBBU010000188.1:0-3992 GCA_964489965.1 uncultured bacterium | reverse complement strand
GAACTCGATCTCCGCGTTGCGGAACAGTGCCAGCGGCGAGTCGTACTCGTCAACCTGGACCGAGTGGTCGATGACCAGGTCGACTGGCACCTGCGGGTTGATCTTTGAGGGGTCACCACCCAGTCGGTGCATGGCGCTGCGCAGTGCGGCCAGGTCCACGACGCTGGGCACCCCTGTGAAGTCCTGCAGGATGACGCGGGCGGGCTTGAACGGAAACTCGGTCTGCTCCGGCTTCCTGGCGTCGTAACCGGCCAGCTGGCGGATATCGGCCTCGCTGACCTGGAAGCCGTCCTCGTTGCGGAGCAGGGACTCAAGCATGACCTTGATGGAGAACGGCATGCGCTCCAGTTTGGTCAGGCCTGCATCCTCAAGCGCCTGCAGGCTGTAGTAGTAAGCCTTGCCGGATCCGGTATCGAGCACTCTTCTTGTCGCGAACGTATCGTTGCTTTTCGGTTGTGCCACTGTGACTCTCCTAATGATGAAGAAACCTGTGTCTGCAGCCCGTATGGGCGCATTGTAAAGCCGCGGCCCGTTGAGCGTGGCCGCCGCCTGACCTGCTGCTGTCAATTGTCCCGCTATGCTACATGATATGAAAGAGCCCAAATCACATAGCCCTGCGCCAGCAGACCAGGGGCGCACGGCGGTCGTCACCGATTCCACAGCCGCTGACCTGCTCACCAATCCCGCCACCCTGCGCCAGCTGGAACCGTTCCTGGGCCGCGAGTGCACCGTGGCGGAAGCCGCCAGACTGACGGGCATCAAGCCCAACACAATGCTGGCCCGGGTGCAGCGCTGGCTGCAGCTGGGCCTGCTGGAAGAAACCCGCTTGCAGAAGCGGGCCGGCCGCCCCATCAGACACTACCGGACCACTGCCGACGCGTGGTTCATCCCATTCGACACAACCTCGGCAGAGAGCCTGGAGGCAGGCCTGGCGCAGCGTGACCGCTACTGGGAGAACCGCTTGCGCAAAGCGGTGGTTGCCGCTCGCGAGCGGCAGATTGGCAGCTGGGGCACGCGCATCTACCGGGATGGCCGCGGCCGGCTGCAGTTCCAGATGGCGGTGTCACCGGAACGGAACTGGACCAGCCTGCAGCAGGAGCAGCCGGCCGTGCTTGCCTCCTGGCGAGACGGCCTCTACCTGGACTTCGAGGATGCCAAGGCGCTGCAGCGTGAGCTGTTCCAGCTCCTGCTCCGCTACCAGCAGCTGGAAGGCTCGCAGCGCTACCTGCTCAGGCTCGGACTCGCCCCGCTGGAAGAATGAGAAAAGTACTGCAGAACTCTCACCTTCACCTGTGATGATAAGAGTATGAAGAAACTGAGTATCAAGACTGCCGTGGCCGCGGTGTTGCTCCTGGCTGTGCTGGCCGCCTGCGCGCCCGGCACCCAACAGGTCACGGCGGGCCCCCAGTTCGCGGTGGCCCAGAGCCCACTGGAGGAGCCGGGCCTTCGGACCGCGATGGCCATCTGGCACCGCATGGAGGCAGGCAAGATCCAGACCGGCAGCTACACCAGCAACGTACTCATCGACCTGGTTGACCTGCCGAAGGGAGTCGCCTTCCGCATGGAATCTTTCCCGGGTGAGTCATTCGAAATGAGGGTGACGGATGACTCTTTGCCTGGCGTATGGTGGCTGGTGAACCCGGACGGTGTCTTCCGTCATTCGGGGCTGATTTGACAACGATTGGGCGACCGGGCAAGGCCGGCTGCCGCCGACAGTTGCGTTCCAGGGAGGAACAGATGCAGAAAGTAGCAAGAAGAGGAGTCCTGAAGGGCTTCCGCCACCTGACCGTCCTGCTGGCCATGAGCCTGTTCGGGGGAGTCCTGGCCCAGGACCTGGCTGCCAGCACGCCGGCAGGCAGCCTGCTTGCCTTCGGTTTCTGGCAGGATGGTGAACCTGCAGCCGATTTGCGTGCGGATCTGGCAGCTCTTGACTGGGAGCAGGGCCTTGACACGCTGGTCCAGTTCGCCCAGGCCACGGGCGCCGACGAGGAGTTTGAGATGTTCGCGGCGCTGCTCGGCGCCGACGATGCTCTGGCCGATGCTGACGAGGGTTTCTGCCCCGACCTGCGCCGGGTGCTCACTCCGGACAGTGACCACGTCAAAGAAGCGAACATGCTGGCGAGCGTCGGCTTCTCCCCGTTCAACCCCATGCCGGCCTTCACGCTTCTGGCCGAGCTGGGCCCGGAGCATGCCGACCTTTACTCTGACGCCGTGGCCGCACTGCAGGATTGCGCCTCCAGCTTTGACGAGGTGGAACTGCTCAGCCTGGACCAGGATGGCGTGCCTTTCTGGCAGCTGACTTATGACTTCGACGCGAGCGTCGCCTTCGCCCACAGCGATGGCGTCTTTGCGCTGAGCAGCAGTCCCGACCAACTGCGCTACGTACTGCGGCTGCTGGCCGGCAGTGATGAGCCGTCACTGGCCGACAGTCGCCTGTATGCGGACTGGGCGGCACTCGAACGCGGCGCCAGCGGTTTCGACTGGTACGTGGATTACTCGGTACTGGCGGATCTGGTGCAGAACCTGGGGCCGAGCTTCGGCAGCGAAGAACTTGCAACCGAGCTGGCCGGGTCGCTGCGCACGGCCGGCGGCACCGCAGGCAGCCTGAGTCTGCAGGCGGAAGGACTGGTTTACGAGAACCTGCTGCTCCCGGATCCCGCCGGCACGGACACGGAACTGCTTGACCTGCTTCTTTCGCGCGGTATCGGTCTGCCTGACGCACCCATCATCACCGGGGACGCGGTGGCCGTCACTTCACAGGTTGTCAACGTGCAGGGTTTCATCGCCTACCTGCAGAGCTGGCTTGACCGGCTCGCACCGATGGTCGGTGAAGACCTCGACCTGCGCTCACTGCTTGCTGAGGCCGGCGTGGACATCGATACTGCGCTCCTTAACTGGATCGGCAATGACATGCACGTGGTGCAGCTCGAAACCAGCACGGCCGGGCTCAGCAGCATGATGAGCGGACCCGCCCAGCTGTTTGCCGTAAGCACCACCGACGCGTCAGCCGCCATGGCCGGCGTGCAGGAACTGCTTGATCTGACGCTGCTGATCTCCGAGTTTGACTCGGAGCTTGTCCTGGGTGTCGATAAGCGCGAGGAGCAGTACCGCGGCGTTGACTACACCCGCATCCGTCTGGGCCCGGTTTCCGACATCGGGGTGGCAACCCTTGGCGGCTACCTGCTCGTAGGTATGCCCACGAACAGCCTGCTGCTGGGCATCGACACCTTCCTGGACGGCAGTGGCAGTGCCGACGTTCCCTCGGGTCCAGCCGGCGCGGACATCGTGCAGGCGGCCTGGCTCGATGTTGGCGCAGAACTGGACTCGCTGGCAGGAGTGCTGGAGCGGCTTGTTCAGCCGGTAGCCTGGATCACCAGACTGGCCGGAGTGGAGATGACGCGCGAATCCGAATGGGACGACTGGGATCCGACCGTGCAGGACTGGAGCGATGGCTTCTCTTACGGTTTTGAGGATCTGAGCGGCGTGGAGACCATCGAGCTCGCGCTCGGGACTTCGCTCGAACTGGACATGACGTACGACACGACGACTGACAGCAGCCCGATCTACTACTTCACCCTCAGCGGACTCGAGGCGGGCACCAGTTTCAGCGTGAGCATGAGCAGTGACACCTTTGACACGACCATGTCACTGTTCAACCTGGAAACCGGTGACGAGGTTGCCTACAACGACGATTACGACTGGTACCAGGGCACCGATTCACGCATCGACTACACCGCTCAGGCAGGCGTGACCTACGTGGTCAAGGCTGAGGCGTGGGATTTCTACCCGGAGGGCACTTTTACGATCAGCCTGTTTGCCGATACCGGGGAAGAAGTCGAGGAGGTCGAGGAAGAGACGGTGGAAGTACCGTCCTTCGGCCAGCTCCTCGACCTGTATGACCTGATTCCCCAGGCCGTTTCAGTGCTGGCAGACCGCACCGGACGCCTGGAAGGCTACCAGGAGCGCCGCGGCGACCCGATCTACACCCGTTA
>CAZBBU010000187.1:0-4004 GCA_964489965.1 uncultured bacterium | reverse complement strand
GTCAGACACCAGGACCAGCTTCGCCGACAGCCTGGTGCTGGACGAGGCCGCCGGCCTCGCCACCCTGACCGGCTCCCCGGCCCGCAGCGTCGACGGATCTGACGAGATCACGGGTGACGTGCTGCTCTACTACCTGGATACCGATGACGTGGTGGTCATGGGCGGGGTCAGCGGCACCTTAGAACTGGAACTGCCCTGAGCGCGGCTCAGGCCTTGGGGATCACCACTACCAACAGGCCCTGCTGCAGGTGTGCGCTGGTGGCCTTGCCGTCCACCGGGGTGGGCAGCTGAAAAGTACGCTGGAACGGGCCGGTCTGCCGCTCGTTCATCACGTAGTTCACTTCCTGGCTGTAGTCGTCCCGTACCCCGGCCACCAGCAGTTCCTGTTCGTCCAGGGCGATCTCCAGGTTCTCCTCGCGCAGACCCGGTACTTCCATGATCAGCCGGAAGCTGTCACCGGCGTCGATCAGGTCCACGCGCGGTTGGCTCTCCTCGAGCTGGTTGGCCAGCAAATCGTCGATGCGCTCACGCACGTTCAGCAGTTCCTGAATGTCCAATGCGCTGCCAGTCCGGTCAATTTCCATGGCACAGAGTCTACAATCCAGCCCGGCTTCTTCATGCGGGTGGGCCGACAATCCCCGTACCCGTTCGCGAGGTCAGGACGCGTGAGCGTGAGCAGCGGCAGAGCTGCTAGCCTGCTCTACATGGCGCGCATTCCCATGCTCGGGGCACCAACCGCTTCCGGCAAGAGTTCCATCGCCCTTCAGTTGGCACGCGAGTTTCCACTGGAGATCGTCACCGCCGATGCCATGCAGGTCTACCGCGGTATGGACATCGGAACGGCCAAGCCGACCGCAGAGGAGCGGGCGATGGTGCCACATCACCTCATCGACCTGGTGACTCCGGCCGAGGATTTCAGCGTCGCCCAGTGGGTTCGTGCGGCGGAGGCCGTCATAGGTGAGATCAGGGCCAGGGGTGCCATCCCGTTGGTTACGGGTGGCACCGGCTTCTACCTGCGGGCCCTCAGCCAGGGCCTGCCGCTGGTACCGCCTGCCGACCCGTCCGTTCAGGCAGTCATCGAGGCGGAACTGGCCGAATCGGGCCTGGAGCTCCTGCGAGCCGAACTGCGGGCCGCGGCTCCCGTTGACGCTGAGCGCGCCGGCCAGAACCCCAGGCGGGTGGTGCGTGCCCTGGAAATCCTGCGGCGTACCGGCCGGCCCCCATCAGACTTCGGGCGCAGTCAACCTGCCTGGGAATACGACAAGCTGGTGCTGCTGCCAAACCCCGCCGAACTGGCACCACGGATCGCTGAACGTGCCAGCTCGATGTTCAGACTGGGCCTGCTGCAGGAGGTACGTTCCCTGCTGTCGGCCTGGCCCGGGGCCGGCACGGCCCTGCAGGCGATCGGTTACAAGGAGGTTGCCGCCCATCTGCGTGGCGAGGTCACCCTGGCTGAGGCTCAGGAGGCCGTGCGGCTGGCGACGCAGCAGTACGCCAAGCGGCAACTCACCTGGTTCCGGCGTGAGCCTGAGGCCCGGCAGCTGCCGGGATTGGCAGCCGCGAACTACGATCATCTGCGGAAGTGGCTGGCGGCACTGGCCTGACTGGCCTGTTCAGTCGGTGCTGGCTGTCTCGCGTTCTGCCGGCTTGTCATCGTCACGCCCGCCACGCCCGAAGAACGAGCGGATCTTGTTCAGGACGGTTTCCGGTTCGTTGATCTCTTCTCCGACCTCCCTGGCGTAATCGAGCAGGTGCTGGCGGGCGCTGGCCGACAGCTTCCTGGGCACTTTCACCTTCACGACCACCAGCTGGTCACCGCTGCCGGCCTGGCGCAGCCGGGGCATGCCCTTGCCGCGCAGCCTGATGACCGAGCCTGCCTGGGTGCCGGCCGGCAGTTCGACGGCTTCGGGGCCATCCATGGTGGGAACCATGAAGGTGCTGCCCAGGGCGAGTTGGGCCAGGCCGACTTCGAGGTCGTAGATGAGGTCGTCTTCATCGCGACGGAACTGTTCGTGCCTGGCGACGTTGAGGTACAGGTACAGGTCACCGTTGGGCCCACCGTCCACGCCTGCGTTGCCCTGCTGGGGAACGCGCAGGCGGACACCGGAGTCGACGCCCCGGGGCACGTTGACGGTGACCTTGTCACGGCTCTTCATGCGCGCGGCACCCATGCATTTGCCGCAGGGAACCTCGGCTTTCTTGCCGGCCCCGTGACAGGTGGGGCAGACCCGGGTAGTCATCACGGTGCCGAGCAGGGACTGCATCTGGGCACGCACCTGGCCGGCACCCTGACAGGTCGCGCATTCCACCACTTCGGTGCCAGGCTCGGCTCGGCTGCCGTCACAACGGTCACAGTTGACCATGCGGTCCAGGTCCACCTGCACTTCGGCTCCCGAGCGGGCCTGTTCCAGGGTGATGCTGATGCTCGCTTCGAGGTGCTCGCCTTGCTGGCCACGGGCGGCGGCCTGCTGACCGAATCCGAAGGAACCGCCGAAGCCTGCGCCTCCACCGAAGACGGACTGGAAGATGTCAAAGATGTCGCCGTGGAACTGGGCTCCAGTGTCGGCATCGCCGTAGCGGTCGTAGCGGGAGCGCTTCTCCGGGTCACTGAGTACGGCGTAGGCGCCGTTGATCTGCTTGAACTTCTCTTCGGCCTCGCTATTGCCCGGATTGCGGTCCGGGTGGTACGCCATTGCCAGCTTGCGGTAGGCAGCCTTGATTTCCTTGCCGTCTGCCGTGCGGCTGACACCGAGTACTTCGTAATAGTCCGTGGCCATGAGTCCCAAGCATATTACCCGTTCAGCCGGCCGCCTGTAGCCCAATGTGAGTGCGCGGCACTCAACTTAGTGGCGAAGCGGGTGCGCAGACGCGCGGCCGGGGACTCGCGTGGCCACGACCAATGGAAGCGCGTCTGACCGGATCCCACGGTCAGACGCTGGAGGTAGACAAGCTTTTATGCCCGTTTCGGGCTTGCGCTCAACGCCTGGAAAGGGCCTGCAACTGACTGGTCGCCTCTTCGGCGCTGATCTCGCCCCGTTCCAGGGCGGCCAGGATGGCGGTTCTGTCTCCGCTGCTGCTGGCCGCTTCGGGCGCGACCTCGTAACCAAGTGTCCGCAGGACGTTCTCGAAGCGCAGCCTGACGGTCGGGTAACTGACGCCCAGCATGCGCTCAACTTCCTTGAGGTTGCCCCTGACCTTGATGAAGAGTCGCATGAATTCCAGCTGGTCTTCAGGCAGCAGGGCGAATTCGTTGGGGATGAAGCGGCCTTCTATCACGACTCCGCTCTCGGGGTTCTCCAGCCGGGTGACCTCGAGAGGCCTTCCGGTCACCGGGCACTGTGTAGGCATTGGCAATCTCGGCTTCATGTCAGACCGCCTTGATGTGGATGGTGCTGGTGTTCATGTCTTCATCCTCGGACTTCACTTCGACCAGGGTCGAGCCGGCGGCCAGCAGTTCCGGCGATTCCAGCGAGGCGATCAGGTCATCAAGCTGGATGCCGTTGTCGGCCAGCTGGTCACGCGCGCTGCTTGGCAGGAAGCGGCCGGCGAACTTGATCAGTCCGATCGGCACTGTGACGTTCACGTTCTTGCCGCTGCCTTCCTCGTGAATCTGAATCTGGATGCTGCGGGCACCTTTGGCGGGTGTCCCCGAAGCGACGCCCGGAGCAGCGGGTGGCGGCGGTGGCTGCCTGTCGGCTGCGAGTGCCCTCAGGAGGCCTTCTGCCTGCTCGACAGAGATCTTGTCGTTCGCCAGCAGGTCAAGGATTCTGCGGCGTTCCTCATCCATGATCGGCCTCCCTTATCTTCACGTCGCCGGTAACGACAGCCACATCAAGGTGTCCGCCAGATCCCGAGGCACCGTTGCCCACATGCCCGGTGGCCCTGGCGCCGATGCCGCGCTCGTCCTTGGTGAGGCTGCGGGCACTTATGTCACCGAACTTGACGTTGGCGCTGACATCGAGGTTGCTGCCCGGCAGAATGCGGATGTCTGCCTGGCCCACGCT
>CAZBBU010000186.1:0-4019 GCA_964489965.1 uncultured bacterium | reverse complement strand
ACACCGAGGGTCTTGATGATGTGCAGGATCACGTCCTTGGCGTACACGCCTGGCCGCAGTTCGCCGTTCACCTCGATGCGGCGCACCTTGAGTGGCTTGATGGCCATCGTCTGGGTGGCCAGGATGTCCCGAACCTGGCTGGTGCCGATGCCGAAGGCGATGGCGCCGAAGGCACCGTGGGTGCTGGTGTGCGAGTCGCCACAGGCGATGGTGGTGCCGGGCTGGGTGATTCCCTGCTCGGGTCCAACCATGTGCACTATGCCCTGCTGGCTGCTGCCCACGTCGAAGAAGCGGATCCCGTGCTCGCTGCAGTTCTTGCGAAGTTCCTCGATCATCTCCTGGGCGAGCGGGTCCTGGTAGGGTTCGACCCTGGTGTGGGTCGGCACGATGTGGTCGACGGTGGCGAAAGTGCGGTCGGGCCGCCTTACGGACAGTCCCAGGTCCCTGAGCATGCCGAACGCCTGAGGGCTTGTCACCTCGTGAATAAGGTGGGTGCCGATGAACAGCTGGGTGACGCCTGAATCGAGGGTCCTGACGGCGTGCTCGTTCCAGACTTTGTTGAAGAGACTCTGTGGTTGATTCATCTGTACTTACTGCTCCTAGTGTCTGCTGCTACTGGCAAATAGAAAACTCCCCCACGCCTGATGATGCAGGGTGGGGGAGTGCTGACTGCGGATAACGGGCCGCCAGGCGGCCTGTTCAGGCTGCTCCCCTGAGGGCTGCTAGGTGCAGGTGCAGGAGCTCCTGGATGAGTCTGAGTCTGCGGCGTACTTGCTGCATGCAGCAGAGTATATACCCGTTCAGGTTCCGCGTCCACTTCGGCCCGGGGTGATGGGACCCTGCCTCGCCTGCGGTCGCTCCTGTGGCCGGGGCTGGCTTGCTGCCGCCGCCGGTCCACCCGCGGCGGTCGGGTTCACGGCGACCCCTCCGGTCTCCACCAGGCGCTGGTATTCCTTGGCGTCAACCGCACGGGAGAAGCCCATGTCGTAACTGATCACCCGCTGCAGGTGCAGTTCCGCCAGGCAGGCGTCCATGGTCATCATGCCGTGCGAGCCGCCCATCTGCATCTGGGTCAGGATCATGTGGGTCTTGCCCTCGCGGATCAGGTTGCGCACGGCCGGTGTGGCCAGCAGGAACTCGTAAGCCAGTACGCGGCCCTCGCCATCAGCCCGCGGGACGAGCTGCTGCGTCAGGATGGCCTGCAGGTTGTTGGCAAGCTGCACGCGCACCTGGGCCTGCTGCACCTCGGGGAACACGTCGATGATGCGGTCGATCGCCTCCGGCGCCGAGTTCGTGTGCAGCGTGCCCATGACAAGGTGACCGGTCTCGGCGGCCGTCACGGCGGCACCGATCGTCTCGTGGTCACGCATCTCACCCACCAGGATCACGTCAGGCGCCTGGCGCAACACGCTGCGAAGGGCGGCCGCGAATGACAGCGTGTCCTCACCGATCTCACGCTGGTTGACGATTGAGCTGCGGTGCGGGTGGAAGAACTCCACGGGATCCTCGATGGTCACGATGTGCTTGTGGCTCTCCCGGTTGATGAGGTCAAGCATGGTGGCCAGCGTGGTGGA
Source organism: uncultured bacterium (assembly GCA_964489965.1). GTDB lineage: Bacteria > Deinococcota > Deinococci > Deinococcales > Trueperaceae > CALDPK01. The sequence goes on along the minus strand of CAZBBU010000186.1, from coordinate 2,445 downwards.
CTTGCCGGAGCCGGTCGGACCGGTGACCAGCACCAGTCCGCGCGGCAGACGGGCCACGTCCGCCACCACCCCGGGCAGGCCCAGGCTGGCGAACGAGCCGACTTCCTCGGAGATGAGCCTGAGCACGCCGCCCACCGAACCGCGCTGCATGAACGCATTCACGCGGAAGCGACCGTGGCCCGAGAGGCTGAAACTGAAATCCAGGTCCAGTTTCTCCTCGAACTGCCGCTGCTTCTTCTCATCCATCATCGAGTACATCAGCCTGCGCGTAAGGTTGGGACGCAGCGTGTCATACTCGGTCGCCCGCCAGTCACCGTGCACCCGCAGCATGGGCGGCAGTCCTGCCGTGAGCAGGAGGTCCGAGGCGTTGCGCTCGATGGCCAGTTTCAGCAGCTCAACTATGTCCGCCTGAATCTGGGTCTGTTTCATGTTGTCAGCCATGACTCTCCTCTTCCTCAGTCCGCAGTGCGGGCCAGCACTTCCTCAAGGGTGGTGATGCCCTCGAAAGCCTTGTGAATGCCGTCGTCCCTCAGCGTGTGCATGCCGGCGGCAACCGCCAGTTCCTTGATCTCCAGCGATGAGGCGTCACGCACGATGGCGCCTTCGATCTCATCATCAACCACCAGCAGCTCATGGATGGCGTGCCGGCCGTTGTAACCGCTGCCCCCGCACTTCTCACAGCCCACGCCGCGGAACAGCTTGCGGCCCTGAATCTGTTCCTCGGTCATCCCGATCCTGCGCAGCACGTCCGGGTCCGGCGTGTACTCCACGCGGCAGTGCTGGCACACCTTGCGGACCAGGCGCTGGGCCAGCACGCCGATCAGCGAGGCCGACACGTTGAACGGTTCGATGCCCATCTCCACAAGGCGGGTCAGCGCACCCGATGCATCGTTGGTGTGCAGCGTGGCGATCAGCAGGTGGCCGGTCAGGGCCGCTTCCACGGATATCTTGGCCGTCTCATGGTCGCGGATCTCACCGACCATGATGATGTCAGGGTCCTGGCGCAGGAATGAGCGCAGCGCCCTGGCGAAATCCAGGCCGGCCCGCATGTTCACCTGAGTCTGACTGATGCCCGGGATCTCATACTCCACCGGGTCCTCGACCGTGGTCACGTTCACTTCGGGAACGGCCAGACGCTTGAGGATCGAGAAGGTGGTGAACGACTTGCCTGAACCGGTTGGACCGGTGATCAGGAACATGCCGTACGGCTTCTGGATAACGTCCACGAAGCGCTGGTAGTTGTAGTCAGCGAAGCCCAGATCCTCGATCTCCGGGATGCTCGACGCCTTCTTCAGGATGCGCATGACGGCCTTCTCGCCGTAAACGGTGGGCAGGGTGGAAAGTCGCAGGTCCACCTGCAGGTTGCGGTCCTTGAAGCGCACACGGCCGTCCTGCGGCATGCGCCGCTCGGCGATGTCAAGGTTGCCCATGATCTTTATGCGGGACACCAGGGCGTTGGCGGCCTTGCGGTCCATGCGCATGTACTCGCGCAGCGTGCCGTCCTTGCGGACACGGATGAGCAGCCCGTCGGGGCGGGGTTCCACGTGGATGTCAGAGATGTCGTTAAGGACTGATTCACGGATGATGGAGTTGACCACCTTGACCAGTGCATTGTCATCGATCGCACTGCTGTCATCGAGTTCCTGCTGGCCGCTGCCGACCTCCTCGAGGACGGCACGGGCCAGTTCGTCCATGTCGTCATCGCCCCGGTAGAAACGGTTGATCAGCTGCACCAGCGTCGATTCGGCGGCCACCGCCGGGATGACTTCCTTGCCGGTGATCAGGTGGATGTCATCAAGAGCGAACACGTGCCGCGGGTCCTTCATGGCCACCACCAGGCTGTTGTCCTCGAGCCTGATGGGCATGGCCTGGTAACGGCGTGCAGTGGCTTCCGGTACCAGGGACACCGCGTAAGGGTCCACGCGCACGTTGCCTTCCTCGATGAACTCGTGTCCCAGTTGCATAGCCAGGCTGCGGGCCAGCATGTCAGGGCTGATCTTGCCAGCCTGTACCAGCGTGTCCTCGAGCCTGCCGCCTCCACTGCGCTGCTTGTTCACGGCTTCGTCAACGTCAGTCTGGCTCACGTAACCGAGGTCGATCAGGATCTCGCCAAGCGGACGGACGTTGCCCAGCTTCTGCTGTTCGTCAAGCGCCTTGCGCAGCTGTTCCCTGCGCAGTTTGCGGTCCAGCATGAGTGTTTCACCAAGCCGGCCGCGCTCCGAGGCGTACATGATCTCGATGCGTTGCCGCACCGCCTGCTCGCTGGCGGCCACGAAGCGGGCCGGGCGCGGGATTATTGCCTCCAGGTCAGGGATGCGTCTCGGGTCCGCCACCGCCACCACCACCGCATCCCCCTCGTCACGGATGGGCACCGCGTGGAACTGGATGGCGTCAAGCCGCAGCAGGTTGGAGGCCAGCTTCTCATCGAACGGCGCGTCCACGAAG
>CAZBBU010000185.1:0-4029 GCA_964489965.1 uncultured bacterium | reverse complement strand
CGTCCTGGCCCCCGGGATCCTGGGTGCCGGTATCGGCCGGTGCAGGTGCACCGTCGGGCTGCGCCACTCCCTCATTTTCCGAGTTCTCAGGGGTTCCGGCCTCACCCTCGTCCTGTTGCTGGCCACCTGCTTCACCGTCATCACCCTGGTCGGCGCCAGTCGCACCATCAGACCTGTCGGCGCCATCCTCTTCGTCAACGTCGTCAGTTGGCGAGGTGCCTTCGGATTCTTCCTCATTCGGTGGTGGTGGCTCATCAAGCGGAGCGGGTACGGGGGAGCCGGCGATCTCGGCGGCCGCGGACGATTCCCGCGGACGCTCGCGCAGATTGTCAAGGAAGCGGTCGAGCACCTCAGTGTCACCCGTTACGCCATCCCCGGCCCCGGATGCCGCACTCCCTGGTTCCGCTCCGGACTCGGGTGCCTGCGCTGCCTGCGGTGGAAGCAGCTGTTCGACCTCGGCCGGCTGTTCTGGATCGGCAACAGCCTCTGCCTCAGGCTCGTCCTGGTCATCATCAGTGGTGGCTGCTGCCTCTGCCTGCGGGGGTTCAATGGGCGGCGACTGCCATGGTGCGCGCACCTGCAAAAGGGGCAGCAACAGCACCGCCAGGGCAACCACCAGTGCGGCAATCCACCAGTCAGACAGGTGGGGCCGCTCGATTCCCGCCACCGAAGAGCGAGCCCGCGAGCGCACCTGTGAACGCAAACCGTAGTCGTCCCGCGGCCCGGATTCCATCGCCAGCGCCGTTTCGTAGGCCAGGCCGCCCTGCTGATTGATGAGTGACAGTGCCCAGGCGCGACTGCCGCTGACAGGCCAGGCCAGACCGGTCAGGCCGGCCACCAGGCTGAGCGGCAACTGCCACTGCCAGCTGAGGCCGGCGAGCCAACAGATAAGGGCGACAGTAAGCAGACAGATGCTGCCCCGGGTGAGCCTGATGTGCCTGTTCCGCAACCGCCCCAGCCGATTATGCAGTTCAAAGTCTCCGCTGCCGCTCATAGCTTCTGCTGCCTCCGTACCTTCAAGCCGAGCCACACCCCACTGGCAAGTGCAACTGCACCCCAGGTGGCCACCAACGCCCAGTTTTCCACCGTGATGATGGCGACCGGACTGAACAGACGATAGCCGATGACTTCGTCGAGCGCAGCCCCGGCAGCGACCAAAACCAGGGTCAGAGGCAATGAAAGCCAAGCCACTCTGATCAGAAATCCCGCCAGCAGAAGGCAGATGCCGAAGAGGGCCAGCGGGAACACCAGGTCGAAGGCTAAGTTCATTCCCAGTGATGCCGCAGGCTGGCTGGCCGCGAAGGTGATCAGGCGGAAGGGGATGGTCATGAACGAGGTCACAGCCAGCAGCAGGAAGGAGGGAAACCGCTCAACCGCATCCTGATTCAGGCTTCGTGCCGCCAGGTAAAGCGCCAGGAGACCCAGACCCGTGCGGCAGATGGCCGTAACGGTGTACCAAGATTCGTTCGGTGTCAGTGCACTGCCGGACCAGGAGAACATGACGCCGAGAACAATGAACAGGAGGAAGAGTGACAGGAACTGACTGACGTCCTCGCTGCGCAACTTGCGGTCAAGGGCCCGGAAACTGCTCACTGGTCCGCCTCCGGCAGGAACACTTCGATCAGGCCATTCCTGGTAACCGCGGTACTGCCTGCCGGGAACAGAGCCAGCAGGTCCGGTGTGGAAGCCGAGGCGCCCTGAGAGGAACCCGACTCAGCCAACCGTGGCCTGCCTGCCAGTTCCACCGGACGCCAGCGCTGCACCGCAAGACTGGTGCCGGCGTCAACGACATGATAGGTGCGGGCTGACAGCGGACGGTAGATACCGGGCAGCGCCGCGGTGCCACCGGTCCGGTCCAGCAAGCTGAACACGGTGTAACCGCGGCTCAGGCCGCCGGAGCTGATCCTGAGTTCCAGCGTGCTGGTGCTGACCTGCGGGCCCGCCTGCAGCGCGGGGAAGGCGAGGGCTGCCAGCAACAGCCCCAGACAGGTTACCGCCACCGCGCCAGGCACGCCTGCCAGGCGCCACAGTGCCACCACCAGCACCGAATAGAGCAGGAGGGCGGGTAGCAGCAGAACCAGCCTGACCGGCTCAGGCAGATCGAGTGAGTTCCGCTCGGAAAGGAGTTGCTCAAGGGCCTCACTGTCAGGCAGCACCCAGTCGGCCCCATACACGTCCGAAACCGTGCCCAGCGTTACGCTGCCGGCACCGAGCCGGCTGGAGCCGTCTCCCGCAAGCAGGCCGAGTTCGGCAAAACTCGCCGGCAGCGGGCTGAGCAGCACGACGTCGGCACCGGCGCTGGCTGCGGCGACGATCGCCTCCAGTGACGGTGGTGCGGTAGTGCCATCAACGAGCAGCAGGGACACCCCGTCCCACGCGGCCAGGCGCTCGGGCAGACGGGCGCTGGGCAGCGACACCAGCCGTAGGTCAGCGGGCACGAGTGCGGCCTGGCGGGCAGCTGAAGTCGAGAGGACCACTGCCAGCTGCCGCTGGTCCATGTCCCTCGGATGGAGAGTGCCGGATGCCAGAACGCGTTCGGCGGTGCTGGCCGTCCAGCTGAAGCTCTGCCATGCAGGAATGAACACGTCCTCCTCGATCACAGTAAGGCCGGGACCGCCATCCAGCCTGAAGGTGTGAACGGCTGGTATCGACCCGCTGCGCAGGTCGCCCTGGTCGATCGTGAGGGTCAGTGTGACCTCGGAAAAATCGCGGAAGCTGAACTCGATGGGGTTCCAGCGGCCAGCCACCACCTCGCCGTCGAAGCCAACGCTGAGCTGCGCGTCCTGCGCCACCGCCAGGCCACCAGTCAGCAGCACTCCGAGCGCCATGATCTTGAGCCGCAGGAGCATTCGCCTGATTGTACCGTCCGGCAGGAGCGCGCAGACTCAATCGCTCAGAACGGCCGGAGGACGATGGCACTGACGATGCGCCGCTGCACGCTCCGGTTCAGGACCTCCCCGGCCGCATACAGTGTTGCGCTGCCACCACTGTCAAGACGCATGGCCTGTTCAGCACCAAGCGACAGGAAGAGGGGCACCAGGTCCTGCGCGCGCATGTTGTCCGCCACCACCATCAGGACGGCGCCCTGTGCGGTGACGCCGATGGCGGCCTGTGACGTGAAGTCATCCAGGATGCGCTGACCGCGCTGGAACGTCTCGACTTCCGGCTGGAACGCGGCCTGACCGCTGTCGACCAGCAGCGGACCCGCCTCCACCGCGTTGGCGGCGGTGTTGAAATACTGCGGTGTGAACACGACCTGGTGACTCACCTGACTGCCCGGTTCCAGCAAGGCCAGCTGCCGCAGTTCCGGGGCGTAGGCGATGGCCAGGCCACCGGGCGGCACCACCAGTGGCCCCACCCGGTTGGCAGTCACCCGGCCGCCGCTTAGCAGCAGGACGCCGCGGCTGGCATCTCCTGCACTCTGGCCGGCGTCGTGGAACAACTCGATGCCCAGTCGTCCGGCGGGCGCCATGACCCGCGTGTGCCCGTCGATGAGCACATGAACTTCGGCGCTGGTCCGGGCAATGCGCACCTGATCGCCGGCGAAGCCGATGCTGGCGCGTCCAAGGCTGGGCAAGCCGTCCAGTTCACCGTTGACCATCAGCAGGCCGATGTGCTCGAAGGTGCTGGTGTTGAAGTAACCGGCGTTTATGGCTGCCAGGCTGCCGCGTGCCAGCTCGCTGAGTGTGGCTCCTGAGCGGCTGCTGCCTACAACCTCAAAACGGCCGGCCCCGGGCGCTATGCGCAGCACCTGGACGGCGGAACTGCCTTGCCCTGTGGGATAGCGGAACTCTTCAAGCGTGATGCCGCTGGCCAGTTGGCGGCTGTGGCTGCCAGTGACCGGCACAGGATCGGCCAGCACCGTCTCCACGGCGGCCGGCGCGAACGAGCCACTGAGTGGCACCAGGTCGATCACCAGACGGACCGGATCCGCCACGGCAAACACGTTGAAACTGTAGGGCGCCCCCGACGGGGTGATGCTGACCTCAGCGGCACTGAACTGAACGCGCACCCCACGGTCTGCGTACA
>CAZBBU010000184.1:0-4036 GCA_964489965.1 uncultured bacterium | reverse complement strand
AACACCCAGGTGCCCGCCGCATCCAGAGCCATGCGCCGGGGAGCCGTACCGAGAATCGTGTTGGGCCGCAGGCCTGAGGCCTCGGGGCTCTGCAGCACGTATAGGTTGACCGGCGGCAGGTCGGAAGGTTCCACCAGCACGTCAATCACGTAAGTGACCGACTGGGTGAGCGGCTCCGGCACGTTCTCGAGATCTGAACGCCGCAGGTAGAACACCAGGGCGACGAGTATCGCGGTCAGGACGAGCAGGACCGTGATCATTATCGTGCGCCGGTTGTTGCGCTCGGGAGCCGCCGGGATACCCGGATCAAAGTCAGCCGGACGACTGTGGCCGGATTGCCTGCCCGCGAGCGGTGCCGGTCCCGGTGCCTCCAGTTTGCGCAGGTAAGACGAACTGCCACCAGCCGGCAGCGGCTGCGCCGGTTCCCGGGCCGGAGGCTGGGCCGTGAGCCGTTCGCTGGCAAAGGTGCTGCTGGGGCGGAACACGCCGTCATCGCTCTCGGCTGCCGCCTGATCCGGCGCATCTGCGACCTCCAGCGGCTCCGGCTCAGGTTCTTCCGTCGCGGGTAGCTCGTCCGCAACTGTTGCGGCCGGCGGCTCGTACTCCAGCTCGATGTCAAGCGCCGACTGGATACGGCTGTGGCTGTGGAAGTTCAGGTCGTCGGCTTCCCGGCGCTCGAAACCGTCCCAGTCGAGGGTCAGCTCATCTTCTTCCGGCTCGGCGGCCCCGGCTTCGGGTGCCGGTTCTTCGGGCTGGCTGGTGCTTGCCGGGGACTTACCCTTCAGGAGCACGTGCCTGAGTCGTGACATCAGCTCGGCCGGACTGGTTTCCGGTCCGTCAGCGATCTCAATCAGCAGTTCGCTCAGACTGCCGTCACCCTGATGGCCCAGCTGCTGCACGCTGCGCGCCCAGGCGCGAACGTCATCCCCGGGACTCACGCCTTCTTCCTGCCAGGGCACCCCGAACCCTTCCAGCACCACCGAATCGCCCGCGATGAGGAAGCGGCCCGGGTGCAGGTCACCGTGGCTTACCCCGGCCGCCGCGGCGTCAACCAGCGCCTGTGCGGAGTCGAGCAGCTGCAGGTTGTCAAGCGGTTGGTCGCCGGCGGCTACGAAGGCGCTGCTCCAGGCAACCACCATGAGTCCGCCACTGTCGTCATCGCGCCAGGCGAGGAGCCTCGGCAGGTACTCACTGTCGAGCCGCGCCAGTGCCGGATTGGCCCGGCCGCTGAAACGGTAGATGAGTACCGGAAGTCCGGTGAGTGGATCAACGCCCCGGTAGCTGCTTGCCGAGGGTGTTTCCTGGTAAAGGGCCTGTGCCTGGTAGCGCGTCCTGTCGCTCATGCCGGGCCGAACCTGTCAGATGCCCCCCGGGCGGTCGGGTTCGCAGTCATTGCAAGCGAGTATAGCAATGCCGGCTGCCCGTAATCGCAGCGCTTGTGCGGCCACGGGGCTGCTGCTAGGCTGCACTTATCATGAACGGATCAACTGAAAGTCAAATCATGGCCGCACTGGCGACCGTCAACGACCCCGAGCTTCACCAGGACCTGGTGAGCCTGGGCATGGTGCGCGATGTCAGTGTCAACCAGGGCACGGCCAGGGTGACGGTCGTACTGACCACGCCGGCCAGCCCTCAGAAAGGCCGGATCGAGGCTGACGTCCGCCGGGTGCTTGAAGCGATGCCGGAGCTGGAGACGGTCGAGCTCACCTTCGACTACCAGCTCAAGGACCCGGCCAAGGAACCGCTCCCGGGTGTGAAGAACCTCATAACCGTAGGTTCGGGCAAGGGCGGTGTCGGCAAATCCACGGTGGCGGCCAACCTGGCTGCGTCGCTGGCTCTCGAAGGCGCCAGCGTGGGCCTGCTGGATGCCGACATCTACGGTCCCAGCCAGGCCAAGATGTTCGGCGTCGAGGGCCGGAGGCTGATGGCGGACGAGGACAAACGCATCCTGCCCCTCAGCAGTCACGGGGTGCGCGTGATTTCCATCGCCAACCTGGTTGAGGACGGTCAGGCACTCACCTGGCGCGGCCCGATTCTGCACGGGACGCTTACGCAGATGCTGCAGCAGACGCTCTGGGGCGAGCTGGACTACATGATCGTCGACATGCCGCCGGGCACCGGCGATGTGCAGCTTTCACTGACGCAGCTGGCTCCGGTGACCGGGGCGGTGCTGGTCACCACGCCCCAGGATGTCGCACTGCTGGATGTGCGCCGCGCTTACAGCATGTTGCGCAAGACGCACGTGCCCGTGCTGGGCATCATCGAGAACATGAGCTGGTACGAGTTGCCTGACGGAACACGTGACCACATCTTCGGGCAGGACGGCGCCAGCTCCTTCGCCGAAGCCGAGCGCATACCGCTGCTGGGCCAGATTCCCATCCGCACCGCACTGCGTGAGGCCGGTGACGGCGGCACGCCGCTGGTCATCCAGGACCCCGGCAACCCCACCAGCCTGCAGCTGCGCAAGACTGCCAGGCAGCTGGCCGGCCAGGTGAACATGCAGGCAAGCATGACGCTGCCGGTCATGGGTGACTGAGCGGAGCGGCCTGCTATAAGCTGTCATTCGTATGGAGGTTGACGCCGCATGAGTGACAGCAGCATGGATGACGGGAACGGGCAGTCCGTCCTTGCACGAGCCTACAGTCCCCGACAGGTGGAGGACAGGTGGGCGGAACGTTGGGTCCGGGAGCCCTTCGCGGCCCGGGTAGACTCGGAACGGCCGCCTTACACGATAGTGATACCGCCACCGAACGTCACCGGCAACCTCCACCTTGGCCACGCGTTTGACAACACGCTGATCGACACGTTGATCCGCTTCCGGCGCCTCCAGGGCTTCGAGGCCCTTTACCTGCCGGGTACCGACCACGCCGGCATCGCCACCCAAATCGTGGTGGAGCGCCAACTGCAGAAGGAAGGCGTGAACCGCTACGACCTCGGACGCGAGAAGTTCACGGAACGGGTCTGGAACTGGGTCGAGGAGTCAGGTGGTGCCATCCTCGAGCAGCTTCACAGGCTGGGGATCAGCGCGGACTGGACCCGCGAGCGCTTCACGTATGACGAAGATCTCAGCCGGGCTGTGAGGCACCAGTTCGTGCGGCTTTATCACCAGGGGAAGATCTTCCGGAGCGAACGGATTGTCAACTGGGACCCGGTCAGCCAGACCACCCTGTCTGACCTGGAAGTCAAGCGCGAGGAGCGCCAGGCCAAGATCTGGACCCTCGCTTACGAACTTGAGGATGGCACGGCGATCGAGATCGCCACCGTGCGACCGGAGACCATCTTCGCCGACGTGGCCGTGGCCGTGCACCCAGAGGACGAGCGCTACCGGCACCTGGTGGGCAGCAAAGTCCGGATTCCGCTTACCGACAGGTACGTTCCGGTCATCACCGACGAGTCAGTGGAGCGTGACTTCGGTACCGGCGCACTCAAGATCACACCGGCTCACGACCCCACGGACTTCGAGATCGGCGAGCGTCACGGCTTGCCGCGGCCGAGCGTGATCGACCTGGATGCCCGCCTGAATGGCGAGCTGGTGCCCGAACAGTTCCGTGGCATGGACCGCTTCGAAGCGCGCCCGGCCGTGGTGGCGGCGCTCGAGGCGGCCGGCGCGCTGCGCGCCGTGAAGGACCATACGGTTGCCCTGGGCCTCAGCGAGCGCACCGGTGAGCCCGTGGAGCCCATCGTGTCACTGCAGTGGTTTTATGACACCAGCGAGGCCGCCGGCAAGGCGCTCGCGGCGCTTGAAGCCGGTGAGATGCGCGTGCACCCCGAGCGCTACACCAAGGTGAATGCCGACTGGCTCGGCAAGCTGCGGCCCTGGAACATCTCCCGCCAGACCTGGTGGGGCCACCGCATCCCCGCCTGGTACGACGAGGCTGGCAACGTGTATGTGCCGCCCGTGGACAATCCTGACCAGGATCCCACGGAGGACCCCGCGCTGGCGCACCTGAACCTGAGTCAGGACCCGGACGTGTTCGACACCTGGTTCTCCAGCAACCTGTGGCCGTTCGCCACCTTGGGCTGGCCGGACGTGGAC
>CAZBBU010000183.1:0-4050 GCA_964489965.1 uncultured bacterium | reverse complement strand
TTGCTGCGCATCTGGTCGCAAACCGGCAAGACCATCGTGTTCGTGACCCACTCCATCGCGGAGGCCGTGTTCCTGTCCTCCCGCATCGTGGTCATGACGCCCCGGCCGGGCAAGATCGAGAAGGTGATCGAGGTCGACCTGCCCTACCCGCGTGGAGCGGAGACGCGCGAGTCGCAGCGCTTCTTTGAGCTCGCCACCGAGGTGCGTGAATCGCTGCGCGAGGCGCACTGAGATGACAACCGGTGCAATCCATGCGTAACGTCGTGCCGGTGCTGTTGACGCTGGCTGTGCTGGTACTGCTGCTGTATCCGCTCTCGCTCCTCTTCGGCCTGCCTCTGGCGCGAAGGGATATGGAAGACACCCGCAAGTGGCTGCGCGAAACCCAGACAGTCCAGCCGGCGCAGGTGATTCCTGCAGCCGACGCCGGACTGGAGCAGGCACTGGTTACTGCCTTCGGCGCCGAGGCACGAGGCGTGCCGGTGATGGGTGACGCCCGCGTGAGCTCCGCGACTGGCGACTGGGCCCGGTGGCTCGGCGAGCTCCAGCCGCTGGAAGGATCCGTCTGGACGCTGGGGCAAGGGCTGCCGGAACAGTTCGAGCTGTATGAACAGGCGAGCGGACAGCTGACCCACCTGACCCGCGCGGCAGAAGCGCCCGCCTTGCCTCCGGACGGGAACAGGGACAGGTTCACCTTCGGTGCCGCCGACGGCCCCGTTCTGCTGGATGGCCGGGTACTGCAACCCGGAGAGGACTACGAGCTCGAGGGCGCGGCCGTCCGTTTCGAGGTGCCGCCGGCCTTCGGTTCCAGCCTGCACAGGGTGGCTGGCGATTACGCCGTGCTGAACGCAGGCGAGGGCCAGCTGGTCTTCGGCAGCGAACAGCCGGTCTCAGGCACTTTCCGCGTGGCTGCAGAAGTACTCAGCCTGGCGCCGCTCATGCAGGGCACCACGGACGGAAGCAACCGCGAGTTCAACTTCCCGCAGGACAATCTCGTCGAGGCGGACAACAACCGTATGGTCTGGTCCGGCGACCAGCTGCTCACGGACAGAAGCGAACGGCCCGCGGAGCGGGTCGACGGCGAGGCAGCCAGCTTCAGCTTCGAAAGCGAACGCGGCCTGGTGGTCCTTGACGGAGTGCTGCAGGAGGAGGGCCGTGATTACAGTCGCCAGGGCAATGTGATCACCTTCAACTCGCCGCCGAAGCGCAATGCGCAGCTTCGGCAGTACCGCGATTACTGGCTGAGTGACCCGGTTGCAGGCCAGGTGCTGATGGCCGAGGCGCCAGCGGCGGACACCGAGCTGTGGACCAGCCGCTACGTTCATTACTCCAGGCCAGCCTGCGGCAACACTGTGATGGAGTGCTTCAACGCACTGCCACAGCACCCGGTGCCGTTCCCGCACTGGATAGCCCAGCGCATCCAGCCGTTCTTCGCCCGCTATCCGATCGGCGACGAACGCAACGTGCTGCGCGCCACCCTCTACACCACCATGGGTACAACGGCAGCGCTGCTGCTCGGAGGCGCACTCGGCATCTTCCTGGCGGTACTGTTCGTGCTGTTCCGCCCGCTGGAACGAACCCTGCTGCCCTGGGCGATCGCCTCCCAGACCATTCCCATCATCGCCCTGGTACCGGTGATGTTGCTGGTGCTGGGCAATTTCGGCATCACCATCCAGACGAGCCTGCTGCCTACCGCCCTCGTGGGCGCCTACCTGTGCTTCTTTCCGGTGGTGGTCAGCACCACCAAGGGACTGCGAGCCGTGGAACCGCTGGTGCTGGACCTGATGCGCTCTTACGCCGCCAGCAAGCTCGAGGTGTTCTGGCGGGTGCGCCTGCCGGCGGCCACGCCGTTCCTCTTCACGGGACTCAAGCTCGGCATGGCGGCCGCCCTGGTGGGCGCGCTGGTGGCCGAGACGGAATCGAACAACAGGCGCGGACTGGGCTACCAGATACTGGGACAGGTGCAGTCAGGCAGCGTGGCTGACGTGTGGATCCTGCTGCTGATCTCGGCCGTCCTGGGCATCGTGCTCGTGGGGCTCGTGAACCTCGCGCAGCGCCTGCTGGCGCCGTGGGAGCGCAGGGCATGAACTGGCGCGTGAGCATAGTTCCCGTGTTCGCCCTGGCTGCCGCGGCGATCGGCTGGTTCCTGCCGCTTACCAGCGGTCAGGCCGGCAGCCTGGGCGGCTGGCTGGCCCCGCTTCTGCTGCTGCTGGCGCTCGGTGGCGCGCTGCTGGCCACCTTCAGCTCACTTACCGTCATGGTGTTCGCAGCGCTGATCGGCGCGTGGCTTCCCGTACTGGAGCTGCAGGGCAGTGGACTGCAGGGCGGCAGTGGCTACTGGCTGCTGTACCTGGGCCAGCTGGTCGCAGCTGTGGCCGGCGCCGGCGTGGTAAGCCTGCTGGAGTCTGACGGGACTGACACCCCGCTGCGCCAGCGATTGCGCAACCTGGTGCCGCCGGCCACCGTGCCGGTGGTGTTGCTGCTGCTGTGGCAGGGCCTGGTGATCGGCTTTGCCGTACCCAAGGGGATATTCCCCGGGGTTCACCACGTGCTCGAGCAGCTGCGCCTGAGCCTGCCCGTGCTCCTCAATGACAGCTACGTGACTTTCATCAATGAGGTGGCGCTTGGACTGATCATCGGCGTCGGTACCGGCTTCCTTGCGGGTGTCGCCATCGCCTTCAGCACGTTCATGCAACGCGGTTTCCTGCCCCTGGCCGTAGCTTTCGGTGCAGTACCGATAGTGGGCCTGGCACCCGTGCTCGGTCGAGCCTTCGGTGTTGACTGGGAATCCAAAGCCGCGGTGGTGGTGATCGTCACCTTCTTCCCCGTGGTGCTGAACACAGTGCAGGGACTCCTGAGTGTTGATCCTGTCAAACTCGAGCTGCTGCGTGCCTACGCCGCGCGCCCCTTTGAGGTGTTCCTGAAGATCAGGCTGCCCAACTCACTGCCATACCTGTTCAACGCGCTCAAGGTGGGCGTGGTGGTGGCAGTCATCAGCGTCATCGTCGCCGAGTTCCTCATTCCTGGACCGCCCCGCGGGCTGGGGCAACGCATCAGCCTGTCAGCCCGGCAGGGAGCGTTCGACGTGGCATTTGCAGCCATCGTCGTCTCCAGCGTATTCTCCATACTCATCTACGCACTCGTTTCGTTCCTGGAGCGCGTGACCACCAGCTGGCACGCGTCCAACCGGGGAGAGGAGGGCTGACCCGACAGGGAGTCACAGCAGGCGGGACCCCTGGCCCGCCACCAGGTCTGGACCGCCCCATCGCATTTGGCGGAGCTGAAAGGGTAAACGAACAGATGAAGAAATGGTTTGCAGTATGTACAGTTGCCGCTGCCGGAATCATCGGCACAGGCTTCGCGCAGGACGACCTCATCGACGTGTGCTTCCAGTCGAAATGGTTCCCGCAGGCCCAGTTCGTGGGTTATTTCGTGGCGCAGGACAAGGGCTTCTACGCTGAAGAAGGCCTGGACGTAACCATACTTGACGGCGGCAGCGTGAACCCGACGGTGCAGGTGGCCAGCGGCAACTGCGACTTCGGAACCGACTGGATCGCCAACATGCTCGTGCAGCGCGAACAGGGACTTGAGGTCACCCAGATCGCCCAGATCTATCAGGTGGCCGGCTACCGCATGGTGGCACTGGCTGACAGCGGCATCGAGACCTTCGCCGACCTGGCCGGCCGCCGCGTAGGCGTCTGGGCCTTCGGCAACGAGTTCGCGGCCGCCGCCGTGTTCGCCAAGGCCGGACTGCTGAGCGACCTTGACCCCACTGTCACCAACCCCGATGTCGAAGCTGTCGTCTACGCCTTCGACCCGGCACTGGTGTTCCCGGACGAGGTCGACGTGGCCAGCGCCATGACCTACAACGAGCTCGACCAGATCATCGGCCTGGGCTACCCGCTGGACGTGCTCAACGTGCTTGACCCAGCCGATATCGGCGCGGACATGCTCGAGGACATGATCTTCGTGAACAACGACGTCCTTGCCTCGGAGGACTTCAAGGGCTCAGGCCTCAGCGGCCGCGAGGTAGCCGAGCGCTTCCTGCGCGCC
>CAZBBU010000182.1:0-4067 GCA_964489965.1 uncultured bacterium | reverse complement strand
CGCTTCGTAAGTCAGTCCGGGCACGACCTCAACTACCCGATCATCCGCCGCGAGGTGTCACTGAAAGCGTTTCCCGGGCAGCAGCGCACCTGGGTGAGACTGAAGCAGGGGCAGGTCACGGGCGGCAACGTGGCGCTGATCAGACCGCAGGTCGTTCCCGACCTGCTGCTGCTGACAGACAAGTTCTTCAGTGCCCGCAAGAATCCGCTGGCTCTGAGTTCACTGGTTGGCATCGGTACGCTCCTGGACCTGCTGCTGGGCAGGGCCGACCTGCCCACGCTGGAGCGCCGCGTCAGTGACCTGCTGGGCCATCAGGCCCGCGCCGTGTGGGCCGAAGACGCCAGCCTGGGTGCGGATGTTGACAAGCCCGGGCAGCTACCCGGCGACTGAGACCTGTTCCAGGGGAAAGTACGGCAAGGCGTCCAGCGACAGCTGGCCGGGGGAAGGCAACCGCGCCCCGCTCTCAAGCAGGTGGTTGGCGGCCAGTGCGATCATGGCGCCGTTGTCGGCGGCCAGCGACAGAGGCGGGAAGTGCACCTGTAGTCCGCTGGCACCGAACTCCTCGCGCAGCCGGCTGTTGGCGGCCACCCCACCGGCGACGCTCACACGCCTGACTCCGGTCTCGGCGGCTGCACGACTGACAGTGCGCACCAGCGTCCGCACCACCACCTGCTCGAAGGAGGCGGCCACGTCCGCGTGACTGACGTCCGGTTCCCTGGCCAGCACGGTGGCCACCGCTGTCTTGAGGCCACTGAAGGAGAACTCGAAGCCGGTCTGCAGCCGCAACGGTTCCGGCAGGCGGACTGCGCCGGCGTCGCCGGCAGCAGCAAGTTCAGACAGGGCCGCGCCACCGGGGTAGGGCAGGCCCAGTTGCCGCGCCACCTTGTCGAACGCCTCACCGGCAGCGTCGTCACGGGTGCGGCCAAGCTCGCGGTAGCGGCCCCAGGCTTCCACCAGGAACAGGCTGGTGTGCCCGCCGCTGGCGATCAGGCTCAGGAACGGCGGCTCGAGGTCACTGCCCACGAGGCTGGAAGCGATGTGGCCCTCGAGATGGTTTATCGCCAGGAACGGCAGCCCGCGCGCCACGGCCAGCGACCGGGCGAAGTTCAGGCCCACCAGAAGTGCGCCCACCAGGCCGGGACCGCGCGTGGCGGCCACCAGCGTCACGTCGGACAGGCTCACGCCCGCGTCAGCCAGAGCCCGTTCCGTGACGGGCCCGATCACCTTCAGATGCTCCCTGCTGGCCAGCTCGGGCATGACGCCGCCGTACTCGGCGTGCAGCGTGGTCTGCGAGGCGACGACGTTCGAGGCTACCCGGCCATCCACAACCACGCCGACACCCGTATCGTCACAGGAAGTGTCCACACCCAGTATCACGCTCACGGTTAAGGAGCCTAGCACCGGGACGGGCCTACAATGGTCGGATGCAGGCCACTGACTGGTTCGAGGTCACTACCCGCGATCTGCCCGCGGGCCGCTTGCACCTGAAACCCGGCGTGCGGGGTTATCCGGACTTGCCGCCGGGCAGCGAGGTGCTGCAGAAGCTCGATCTCTCGTGTGCGGAGCGGCTGCTTGACCTGAGCGGCTGCGCGGGACTCGGTGCCCTGCTGGCCAGGTCGCACCAGAGCGGTTGCCAGCCGGTGCCCGAGGCGTCGGCGGCCTCGCTCGCCTGTGCCCGTCTGACCGGCCCGGCGGTCGCGGGCCTGCCCTGGGACCATACCGGACAGCCGGCTGACACGACACTGTTGCAACCCCAACCCGACCGTGGCAACCAGCGCATGTTCCTGGAAGTTCAGCGGGTGGCAGCACGGGTGGGCGAGGGTCGGCTGCTGCTGATCAGTCAGCGGGACGGTGGCGGCAAACGCCTGGAGAAACTGGCGGCCGGTCTGTTCCGCAGCGCTGAGGTGATCCGGCGCGACAAGGGTTACCGCGTCCTGAAATGCCGCGGTGCCCTGCCTCAGGGCGAACTGCCGGCCGAAACCGTGGAGTTCGAGGCCGCCGGACTGCAGCTGGAGGCGATAAAAGGCACCTTCGCGGCCGGCAAACTGGACCCGGGCACCGCCCAGCTGCTCGAGGCACTCGGCACGCCCGCCTGGCTGGCACAGCGCAGGGTGCTGGACCTGGGCTGCGGCTACGGGTTGCTTGCGCTGCAGGCAGCGCTGAACGGCGCCCTGGTGACCGCCGTCGATGATGACCTGGCTGCCGTTCGCAGCACGGCCGCCAACGCCGGGCGGCTGGGCGTCAGCGATTCGCTGACCGCACTTCACTCTGACCTTGATTCCGCCCTTAACGGGTCACAGAAGTTCGACACCGTGCTGATGAACCCGCCTTTCCACGTGGGCAAAGGCGTACGGCTGGACGTATCACGTGCCTTCGTGGACACGGCCTGGCGGCGGCTGGTTGAAGGCGGCACGCTGTGGCTGGTCGCCAACCGGGCGCTGCCTTACGAGCGGCTGCTGAGCGGCTGGCGCGAAGTCGCAACCGTGCGGGACGAAGCGGGTTTCAAGGTCCTCAGGGCGCGGCGCTGACCTCGTAGCCGCCGGCACCCGAGAGCAGCGTGACCCGCCCGTACGCCTCCAGCGTCGCCGTGACAGCTGGGACTCTGTCCTCCGGGCAGATGGCCGCCAGGGTCGGTCCCGCGCCGGACAGGAAGGCAGCCCAGGCGCCGGCCTCACGGGCCCTCCGGGCTGCCTCCGCGTAACCGGGCAACAGCGGCTCCCGGTACGGCTGGTGCAGCACGTCGCGACTGGCCGCGGCCAGCAGCTCGGGGTCGGCGGTGGCCACCGCCAGTGACCACAGGGCGGTGCGGGAGGACGTACTTATCACGTCAGCCCGGCTGAACGTCTCCGGGACCACCTTGCGCGCCGTGATTGTGGCCAGCTCGAAATCAGGGATCGCGAACAGGAAGCGCCAGTCCGCCGGCAGGGGCAGCGAGCGACTCAGGTAACCGTCATCCTGACGGGCGGACACGGTGAAGCCACCGTAGACGGCGGGTGCCACGTTGTCGGGATGCCCCTCGGCCCGGGCGCACAGCTGGAACACGCCGCTGCGGCCCAGGTGGCCGCCGCTCAGCAGGTCGGCCGCCACGGCGCCTGAGACCAGCGCTGCCGATGAGGAGCCGAGGCCACGCGCCAGGGGGATCGGGTTGTGCACCGTGAACTCCACAGGTGGGACTTCCTGGCCCAGCTCCCTGTACACGGACGCGAATCCCTGATGGGTGAGGTTGTGCCTGGTGTCCGGCAGCGCACCTTCGCCCGAGTAGATGAACCTGTCCCGGTCGGAGAGCCTGGCCGTGACCTCCAGCCACAGGTCCACGGCCAGCCCGAGGCAGTCGTAGCCGGGACCGAGGTTGGCGCTGGTGGCGGGCACCCTGATCACATGAGAATCGCTGTCTGGCATGAGCCTGAATCTATCACTGCCGGCAGGCAACCGGTACTATTGAAGGCATGGACCGCACCGAACTGGCCCGTGACATACACGCCACCTCAAACCTAAAGGGCAACTTCACCCTGCGTTCAGGCGCCATCGCCAGTGAGTACTTTGACAAATACCTCTTCGAAAGCGACCCGCGCCTGCTGCGGGGAATAGGCGAGGCGATGCTGCCGCTGCTGCCGGCAGACGCGGAGGCGCTGGCGGGCCTGGAGCTGGGCGGCGTACCGCTGGCCACGATGCTCTCGCAGTTGTCGGGCCTGCCTCTTTTGAGCGTGCGCAAGCAGGCCAAGGAGTACGGCACGAGACGACTGGCAGAAGGTGGCGAGGTCGCAGGTCGCCGGCTCGTGGTCATCGAGGACGTGGTTACCTCGGGGGGTCAGGTGGTCAAGTCAACCGGTCAGCTGCGCGAGCTTGGTGCCCACGTCACCACCGCGCTGTGCGTGATCGACAGGCAGGCGGGCGGCGCCGAAGCGCTGGCGGAGGCGGGCGTGGAACTGCGGGCGCTGTTCACGATGGCGGAACTCAAGGAAGCGGCAGGGGAGGTCTGAAGCGGATGCCAGAGGAGACCATTTTCAGCAAGATAGTCCGGCGGGAGGTTCCCGCGGACATCGTCTATCAGGATGACCTGGTCACGG